>NZ_JBFAKW010000106.1:0-33271 GCF_040655955.1 Streptomyces sp. NPDC050263
GATTCGCTTCACCACCGGGCTGAAGCCCGATGCACTGCGAATGAACCCCGGTAGCTCTGCCGGCACGTACGGGGACGGGCCCGGACCACACTCTTGGTCCGGGCCCGTCCCCATCCGCTCCGGCAGGGCTACGAGCGTGTCGGCCGCGTCCGTACGACGGCGAAGCCCGCAGCCGCGAGGCCCAGCACCCCCACGACCAGCCCGGCGACACCGAGGCCACGGGCGGTGGAGTCGCCGACGGCGGCGGTGGCTGTGCCGGCGGCAGCAGCCTGTTTCGTGCCGCTCGCGGCGGTGTCGGTGCTCTTGGCGCTCACCGTCGTCAGCTTCAGCACGGGCGCCGGGTTCTCCGGCTCGTCCGCGCCCGCCGCGGCCTCCTCGATCCAGCGGACGGTCTTGCCGTCGGAGTAGGTCTGCAGGGCCTTGAAGGCCAACTGGGCGGTGTCGTCGGGGAGCTGACCGAAGGCGACGTCGAAGTCCTCGTACTGGCCGGCGGTGATCTTCCCGCCGGTCCAGGTGATCTCGGAGACGGCCTCGGTGATGGTGCCGTCGTCCGTCTTGACCGGCGTCTTGAGCTCGGTGGTGGTCACTTTCGGCGTCCAGCCGTCCTGCGGACGGACCAGCACGCCGAGCACGGGATGGTCGGTGGGCAGGAAGACCTGGACCTCGGTGGTGCTCGCGGTGTCCTCCTCGTTCGGCACCCGGAAGCTGAGGAGGCCGTCGGTGGCGCCCTCGGCATAGCTCTCGGGATGGACGGTGACGTGCGCGGAGGCGGCGCCGGCCGCGGTGAGAACCGCGGCGGCGGCGAGGACGGTGCCGAGAGCGGCCCGGCGCAGGGCGGGGCGTGTCGTGGGTGTGGGTGTGAACGTGGGTGTGGATGTGGCTGTGGTCATGGGTGTGGTCGTGGACATGAGTGGGTGATCTCCGTACAGGAAGGTGTGGGCCCGGCTCGGGGCCGGCTCGGGTTCAGATCGCGTACGGGATCGGCGGGGGCGGTCCGCGACGGCTCACGGCATGCCGGAGCAGCGACTGCCGGGCCGGGACGGAAGCCGGGGCGGCGGGGCGGACGGACGGCACGGCGGGCGGCCGCGGGACGCGGGCGGCCCGCCACCAGGCCGCGAGGCCCGGCAGGAAGGCGACCGCCCAGCGCAGCAGCGACCACAGGGCGGCCTCCCCGCGCCGCAGCCACCAGGAGGCGGCGAGCGCGGCGAGGACGTGGGCGACGGTGGCGTGCGGGGTCATGGCCGCCGTGGCGGTGTGGGTGTGCAGGTGCGTGTGCAGGGGCATGCCGTGGTGCGCGGACGTCATGGACATCGCGGGCCTGGTCCGCGCGGCCGTACGGGAGCGGGCGGCGTCGAAGGCGACGTGCAGGCCGGCCTGGGTGACCAGCATGGCCGAGCCGATCCCGGGCAGCGAGCGCTCGCGGGCGCCCAGCAGCCACCCGGCGGCGAAGACGGCCAGGAATCCGACTCCGTCCGCCCACGGCGGCGGCGCGTCACCCGTGGCGAGTCCGTGCCCGGCGGCGGCCAGCAGCACACACACCGCGGCGAACACCGCGGCGCGCAGACTCCGGACCGCCGGGGACGCACTCATGATGCGGGATCCTCCCACGCCCGACCGATACGACTGCGACCGCTCCCGCGTTCACCCCGTGGGAGCCGTGGAAGCTGTGGAAGCCGTGGGAGCCGTGGGAGCGGTGCGGGGCAGCAGAACGACAGCCGCACCCGGTACCGCGGCCAGCAACACCCACGGCACGGCCGACGGCAGCCCGGAGTCGAGCAGGCTGCCGGCGGCCGCGCTTCCGACGAGCACGATCAGGCCGGAGACCGAGGACAACGCCCCCGTGTACAGGCCGAGTCGGCCCTCTTCGGCGAGGTCGGGCACCCAGGCGCGGGCGGCGGGCGCGACGAGCATCTGGCCGAGGGTGAGCAGCACGACGAACCCGGCCGCGGGCAGGAGCCCGGCCGTCCCGGTGCGCCCGGCGGGCAGCGCGGCGGCCACGGCGGCGAACCCGGCGGCGATCAGCGCGAGTCCGGCCGCCATCGAGCGGCGCAGGCTCAGCCGCTCCCCCACCCACCGGGTGACCGGCAGTTGGGCGGTCACCACGAGCACCGAGGACAGCGCGAACAACCACGCCAGCGGCGCCTGCGAACCGGCCGCCCGCTCCACCTCGGCGGGGAGGGCGAGATAGAGCTGGTTGTAGGCGAGCAGGTAGGCCCCGTAGGCGCAGGCGAGGGCGAGGAAGCGGCGGTTGCGCAGCAACGGGCCCACACCGCCCCGCACTTGGACCCGGGTCCGGCCGGGGATCTGCTGCGGCAGCAGCCACGCGTGCGCGGCCAGGACGAGCACGAAGACCCCCGCGCCGGCCAGACACACCGCGCGGAAGTCGACCTCGAGGAGCAGCGCGCCGAGCAGCGGCCCGACGAACGTCCCGGCCTGCCCGGCGACGGTGAACAGCGCCAGCACCCGGGTCCGCGCCCCGCCGCCCGACTCCTCGTGCGCGACGGCCTGCCGGGCCACCTCGGACTCGACGGCCGGCGAGAACAGCGCGGCGGCGAACCCGATCAGCAGCACCGCCCCGACGACCGTCCAGACCTGCCCGGCGTACCCGAGCCAGCCGAACCCGGCGATCCGCAGCACGCACCCGGCGAGGACGACGGGCCGCACACCGTACCGGTCGGCCAGTGCGCCGCCGACCACGAACAGCCCTTGCTGACTGAAGGTCCGCAGCCCCAGCACGAACCCGACCAGCCAGCCCGCCATGCCGACCGCCTCGCCCAGATGCTCGGCGAGGAAGGGCAGGACGGCGAAGAAGCCTATGTTGAAGGCGAGTTGAGTGAGGATCAGCAGCCGTAGCAGCGGCGTGAGTCGAGTGGCCTCGCTCGCCCTCCGGCGCGGGGAGAGGTGCGTCGCCTTCACCGGCCCCTCACCGACTCACGTGCGGGATACGCCTGTTCGGTGGCGTCCGGGCCGCTCGGGCTGTCCAGGTCTGCCGTGCGTCGTCGGCGTGGCCGTCGCAGCGCTCCGGCCGCCGTCACCGCGAGCGCGCCGAGCAACGCCAGGACGGCGGCGGGGGCGAGGACGGCCCAGGGGGCGCGTTCGGCGTAGGGCTGGTTCTCGGCGAGGAGCAGACCCCACTCGGGGGACGGCGGCTGCGCGCCGAGGCCGAGGAAGCCGAGGGAGGCCAGGGCGAGGGCGATGCCGGGGAGGCGCAGGAGGGCGTGGCGGGCGACCGGCGGCAGAACGGCGGGCAGGAGCTCGCTCCTCAACAGGTACCAGGGGTCGGCCCCGAGGGCGCGGGTGGCGGTGAGGTGGACGGTCGCCCGCTCCTGCCGCAGCAGCGCGCAGGTGTGCGCGGCGAGCGGCGCCCAGGCCACCACCGCCACGGCGAGGACGGGCGTCATGGGCCCGCCGCCCCGGACCGCGGCGACGAGGAGCGCGGCGAGGACGGGCGGTACGGCGTTCACGGTGTCGACGAGCGGCCCGGACAGCCGGGGCAGCAGCCCGAGCAGGACGCCGGCGGTGAGTGCGAGCGCGCTGACAGCGAGGGCGAGAAGCAGGGTGTCGAGGGCCCCGTGCGCGACCCGGGCGAGCACGTCGCGACCGAGCGCGTCGGTACCGAAGGGATGGGCCGCGGAGGGGGGTCGGAGACGGGCGGCGGTGTCGAGGGCGAGCGGGTCGCGGGGCAGGCCGAGGCCGGTGACGACAGCCAGCAGAAGACTGTATGCAAGAGGCAGGATCCTGCGGACGGTCGGCGGCGGTCCGTGGAGTGTATGCAAAGCACCGTCGCGCAGGGCCGGGCCGATGAGCCACCGGGCGCCCAGCCGGGCGAGACCGGAGGCGAGAGCCGCGAGGCCGACGAGGACGAGAGCGCCGGCCTGGAGGACGGGCAGGTCCTGGGCGATCGCGGCCTGGAGGGTGGTCCGGCCGAGCCCGGGGATGTCGAAGATCTGCTCCACGGCCACGGATCCGCCGCTCAGCCCCACGACGAACAGCGCGACGTTGGGCAGCAGTCCGGGCACACAACGGCGCAGCGCCTTACGGGCGATGCTCCCGCCGGGCAGTCCGCGCGCGGCGGCGGCCTGCGCCCAGGGCTCGGCGAAGGCGGCGGGCAGTTGGTCGTCGAGGAGCCGCCCGAGGACCGCGCCGGCGGGCAGGCCGAGGGCGAGCGCGGGCAGCACGGTCCACTGCGGGCCGTACCAGCCGAGGGCGGGCAGCCAACCCCACTGCACACCGACCACTGTGGCGAGGACGGACGCGGTGAGGAACTCCGGCAGCGCGGCGAGCACGGCGGAGCCGGACCCGCCGGCGGGCCGGCCGTCGAGCCCTCGCCGCGCACCCAGATACAGGGTGCGGGCGCACACCCCGGCGGCGGTGACCACCGCGACCGCCAGCGCCACCGTCATCAGCAGCAGCGACACGCCCAGGGCCTGAAGGACGCCGGGCATGACGTCGGCGCCGGAGATCCAGGACCGTCCGGCGTCCCCGCGCGGCAGGCCCGCGAGCCACTGCCCGAGAAGGTGCAACGGGCCGTCGTCCAGGCCGAGTCGGGCACGGACGGCGGCGAGCACCTCGGGGGTGGCGTCACGGTCGGCGGACCGCGCCTTCAGTACGGTGAGCGCCGGGTCGGTGTGCGAGAGCCAGGGCAGCAGCCCGATCCCGCACACCAGCAGCCCGGCCAGTGCGGCCCGCCACAGCAGCGCGCCCACCCTGCTTCTCATGCCGTCGCCGCCGGATGCCGTCAGCGCCGGGTCCCGGTGCCGACGAGGGTGCGCTCGTACGGGTCGAGCAGCACGCCGCCGACCTTGGCGCCGACGCCGGTGATGACGCGTTGGTGGACCAGCGGGACGACGGCGTCGGCGCCGAGGATCCTCGCCTCGGCGGCCATCGCGGCGTCCTGTCGCAGGTCGGTGTCGGCGACCGTCTGCGCGGCGCCGACGGCCGTGTCGACTCCCTTGTCGCACAGCAGGGCGAGGTTGTAGCCGCCGTCGCAGGTGAAGTCACCGGCCAGGACGGAGACGGGGTCGCCGGTGTCGAGAAGGCTGTTGCGAGCGCCGACGACAGCGTCGAACTTCCCGGCGAGCGCGTCGCTCTCCAACCGCGAGTACTCACGCACCTCCAGCTTCACCCGGAAGCCGGCCTTCTCCAACTGCTGCTTCAACACCTGGGCCGCTTCGGGGAGTTCGGGCCGGTTGTCATAGGTGGCGAGGGTGACGGAGGCCCCGCCGGGGTCACCGGCCTTCGCCCGTCCGGCGGGCTGCACGCGTTTGCCCGCGGCCCAGGTGACGGCGGGGCCGTAGATCCCGGCGCCTGCGTCGGCGTGCCCTTCGTAGACGCCGTCGGCGAGGGCGGAGGTGTCGACGGCCGCACGGGCGGCGGCGCGCAGGGCCGGGTCCTTGAACACGCCCGACTTCGTGTTGAGCAGCAGGCTGGTGGTACGGGTCGTGGCGGTCTCGCGGCGGGTCTTGGCGTCGAGGGTGGCGGCCTGGGCGACGGGTATCGCCTCGGCGAGGTCGACCTGTCCGGTGCGCAGGGCGTTGGCGCGGGCGGTGCCGTCGGCGACGAACCGCACCTCGATGCCGGAGGCCTGGGCCCGGCCGCCCCAGTAGTCGTCGAAGCGGTCGAGTTCGGCGACGGTCGTGCCGGTCGCCTTGGTGAGCTCGAAGGGACCGGTGGCGGTTCCGACCGGGTCGACGGCGGCCTTCTTCCCGTACGCCTTCGGGGCGAGGACGGCGAGGCTCGGGCTGGAGAGCCGCAGGGGCAGGACGGGGTCGGGCGCGGCGGTGGTGACGCGCACGCCGGTGGCGCCCTCCGTCTTCGCCGTGAGGTCGACGCCGGCGAGGGCGGCCGGCGCGGGCTCGGCCTCGGTGGCGCGGGTGAGGGAGGCCGCGACGGCGGCGGGCGTGACGTCGGTGCCGTCCTGGAAGGCGGCCTCGCGCAGGGTGAACAGCCAGGTGCGGTCGTCCTCGCGACGCCAGGACGCGGCGAGGGCGGGCGCGGCGGCGCCGTTGGCGTCGAGGGCGGTCAGCCCTTCGGTGACGCCGAGACGGCTGAGGATCGTCGCGTCTGCGCCGTACGGCGAGAGGTTCTCGGCGGGCGGGAAGGCGAGCGCGACCCGCAGGCGGGAGCCGTCGTCGGCTCCGGACTTCTCGCCGTCGTCACCACCGGAGGAGGCGAAGCAGCCGGTGAGGAGAGGGGCGAGGAGGAGAGCGGCGAGGCTCCGGGGTGGGCGGGGAGAGCGGGGAGGGCAGGAGGAGCGTCGGCGGCGGGGGAAGCGCATGGGGGGTTACCGGCCTAGAGGTGGGGGGAGACGGCGTCGGGGTGGAGGGAGGCGAGGGTGTCGAGTGGGACGTCGAAGGGGACGTCGAAGTGCACGATTCCCTGACCGCCGTCCGGGTCCTCACGCTCGTCGTGCACGACCGTGCCGAGCGATCGCCAGAAGCCTTCGGCGCCTTCCACGGCGGGGTCGGTGTGCAGATAGACGGCCCGGTAGCCGCCGTCCGCGACCGCGAAGGCGAGCAGTTCGGCGACCAGCCGCCGGGCGAGGCCCCGCCGCCGGTGCTCGGCGCGGACGTAGACGCGGCGCAACTGGGCGCTCTCGCCGGAGGGATAGCGCTCGGCGACATGCCGGGGGTTCGGCGGGTGGAGGGGGCCGCGGGAATCCAGGGCGCCCGTGGCGACGACCTGTCCCTCGGCGTCGAGCGCGACCAGCAGGGTATGGCGGGCGGGGACCAGATAGGAGGCGACCGGATCGATGATGTCGCCGTGCCAGCGCGGCACGTAACCGGTACCGAAATCGCGGTAGACGGTGTCGAGCATGACGGCCCGGGCGCCGTCGAGGTCCTCTGGGCCCGCAGGCCTTATGCAGTACTCAAGCACTTGCGCATCATATGCATTAAGCGCGCCCCATTCGATCACCCGACCGCCTCACCCCGGGGATTTGACAGAGGTCACGTCACGCCCTAAACCTAGCCACATGACATTCATTTTCAAAAAGGCGGTGCGGTGATGCGCGTCGCTTTCGTGGGAAAGGGCGGCAGCGGCAAGACGACACTGTCGGCCCTGTTCGCCCGGCAGTTGGCGCAGTCCGGCGCACCGGTACTCGCCGTGGACGGCGACATCAACCAGCACCTGTCCGAGGCCCTGGACCCCACGGCCGGCACAGACCCCACGGCCGGCACACCCGC
The DNA here is from genome assembly GCF_040655955.1 of Streptomyces sp. NPDC050263. Taxonomy (NCBI): domain Bacteria; kingdom Bacillati; phylum Actinomycetota; class Actinomycetes; order Kitasatosporales; family Streptomycetaceae; genus Streptomyces; species Streptomyces sp. NPDC050263. Next base: position 7,185 of record NZ_JBFAKW010000106.1, read on the forward strand.
CTTCACGGCCCCGCCCCTGGCCGGGCACCTCGGCGAAATCAAGGACCTGCTGCGCGGCACCAACCCGCGGATCGCCTCCCGCGAAGCCATGGTCAAGACGACCCCACCGGGCCGCGGCTCCCGGCTGCTGCGCCTGCTCGGCGACGACGAACTCCACACCCGCCACGTCCAGCCGATCGGCGGCGTGCCGCTCATGGTGACCGGCGCGTTCGACGAGAGCGACCTGGGCGTGGCCTGCTACCACTCCAAACTGGGCGCCGTGGAGCTCTACCTGAACCACCTCGTGGACGGCCCCGGCGAGTATCTGGTGATGGACATGACCGCCGGCGCCGACGCCTTCGCCTCCGGCCTCTTCACCCGCTTCGACATGACGTTCCTGGTGGCCGAACCCACCCGCAGAGGCGTCTCCGTCTACCGCCAGTACCGCGACCACGCCCGCGAGTTCGACATCCCCCTCGCAGTGGTCGGCAACAAGGTGACCGGCGAGGACGATCTCCTCTTCCTCAAGGAACAGGTGGGCGACGACCTCCTCACCCACCTCGCCCTCTCCCCCTGGGTCCGCTCCGCCGAACGCGGCAGCCCCCAGGGCGAGTTGGAGGACACCAACCGCCACGCCCTCAACATCCTGCGCAAGACGGTCGACGCCCGCCCCAAGGACTGGCCCACCCTCCACCACCACGCCGTCCACTTCCACCTGCGCAACGCCGAATCCTGGGCCAACGAGGCAACGGGCCGGGATCTGGCGGCGCAGGTGGACCCGGAGTTCGTGGCGGGGCCGGGGTCACTGGCCTGAATCCTTTGGGGGGCCTCCCACCTCCCCCTCCACCCCCTCCCCCCACCCCCTTCCCTCCTCAAGAACAGGACCGACACCCATGTCTCTCGATGTCTCCCCGAAGCTCCTCGCCGAGGCCGAAGCCGGTGACATCCGTGAGGAGGACTTCGTGGACACGGTCCGCACGTCCCTCCCTTACGCGTACGACCTCGTCGCCTTCCTCGCCACCGAACTGCACGCCGGCATCGGTGAGTTCACCGACAACCAGACCCCTCCCGCGTCCGAGCAGGAGCGCGGCCAACTCCTCCGCGCCCTCGCCAGCGACGCCATCCGCAGCAGCCTGGAACGCCACTTCGACGTCACTCTGGCCTTCCAGAACTGCCACCGGGTGGCGGCGTTCCGCCCGGGGGCACGGGACGGAGAGACCTTCGCGCGATTCACGTCGACGCGGGCACAGGTACTGAACCAGTCCGCGGTGTTGCGGGACTGCTAGGCCGTCGGCCGTCGGCCCTCCGGTCCGCCGTCAGGTCGGGCAGCTGATCGGGCAGCCGACGGGATCGGGCAGCCGCTCGGGCCGGTCGGCTGCCTCTCCCGACCGCCGGCCACCCGCACCACCGGTCCCCTTCGCCGCCGGACGTCCCGCCCTACCGGACACCCGCCGCGTCAAGCAGCCGCACCAGATCCTTCCGCCCGTATCCGAGGAACGCGGCGCGATGGGCGACCGTCAGCAGCAGCTGCGCGACGGTCTGCGCCCCGTAACCATCCCGGTCGTTCGCCAGCCACTCGTCAGGCTCCTCGATGCCGAGGCTGTTCATCACCACCCCGTGTTCGCGACGAATCTCCGCGACGGTGTCGGACACGGCGCCCAGAAGCGTGGCTCCCGGCCGCTCACACTGCAGGGCGAAGCAGCCGAAGTCGACCGGCTGACAGCCGCTGGGCGGACGCGTGCGCAAGCTCTCGTACCGCTCGTCTCGGAAGTCACTCCCGAACTCTTCGTGCACCAAGGCGAATCGATGGACCCCCGGAGCCGACGGCGACGGGGGCGTCGACGTCGGTGGGGGCGACGGGGGCGGTGGCGTGTACTGCCAGCCGGCATCCTCGTGCACCAGCCGGTGCACCTCGTCCTCGTCGGCCAAAGTGACCGTGAAGCCGCTCTTGTCGTTGCGCCCGGTCGTCGTGCCGTCCGCGTTGCGCTGGAAATGCAGGCTCACAGCCACCCCCGTGGTCGTCATGAGCGGGAAGATCCCGTCACCCGCACAACGGCCCACCTCAGTCCCGCGTGCCCTCGCTCGGGAACATCACCCGTTCGCGTGAAGCACCGCTCGCCGGTGACGAAGCCGCAGCGGGCATGTCACCTCGTGCCCTGCCGCGTTCCTCGACCGTGAGCACCGGCACGGGCATAGGCGCGGGCACGGGCACGGGCACGGGCACGGGCACGGGCACGGGCATGGGGCGAGCCTCACAGCGACTCGCAGGGCGGGCAACCCGGTTCTCGCGCGAACGCCGCTCCCGCCACTTGACGTGCACGTTCGGGTAGTTGAAGCATTCAGCGCTGAGAGAGCGCTCTCAAGACCGCTGTCCGTTCACTTCCTTAAATCAGCCGTTCACGCCGAGCGGCCTGTACCGAGGAGAGCCGCCCATGAACCACACCCCGCCGTCGGACCCGCCCGCCGTGCGCCGCAGAGCCGTCCTCGCGGTCGCCGCCACCGCCGCGGCCGTGCCCGCCCTGTCCGCAGCGGCCTCCCCGTCGGCCTCCGCGGCGGCTTCCGCTCAGGACGGCGACTGTCCGCACGCTCTGCCGGGCGGTGGCGACCTCGGGCCGAACGTACTCGTCTTCGGCCCGGCGACCCCGGAGATCCAGGCCCGAGTGGACGAGGTGTTCCGGCAACAGGAGTCGGCCCAATTCGGCACCGGGCGCTACGCGTTGCTGTTCAAGCCGGGCACCTACCACGGTTTGAACGCCCAACTCGGTTTCTACACCTCCATCGCAGGCCTCGGCCTGTCCCCCGACGACACCACCATCAACGGGGACGTGACGGTCGACGCGGGCTGGTTCGGCGGCAACGCGACGCAGAACTTCTGGCGTTCGGCGGAGAACCTCGCGCTCGTCCCGGCCGGCGGAACCAACCGGTGGGCGGTCGCCCAGGCGGCCCCCTTCCGCCGGATGCACATACGCGGCGGCCTCAACCTCGCCCCGTCCGGATACGGTTGGGCCAGTGGCGGCTACATCGCCGACAGCCGCGTCGAGGGCGAGATCGGCCCGTACTCGCAACAGCAGTGGTACACGCGGGACAGTTCCATCGGCAGCTGGCTCAACGGCGTGTGGAACATGGTGTTCTCGGGCGTCGAGGGCGCTCCCGCCCAGAGTTTCCCCAACCCGCCCTACACCACCCTCGAAACGACCCCCGTCTCACGGGAGAAGCCCTTCCTGTACGTCGACGGCGACGGCGTCGACGAAGAGTTCCGGGTCTTCCTGCCCGCCAAACGGACGAACGCTCGCGGGGTCTCCTGGGGCAACGGCACACCGCGCGGCAACTCGCTGCCCCTGTCCCGGTTCTACGTCGCCAAGCCGGGCGTCTCCGCGGCCAAGCTCAACCAGGCTCTCGCCCAGGGCCTGAACCTGCTGCTGACGCCGGGCATCTACCACCTGGACCAGCCGATCCGGGTGACCCGCGCCAACACCGTTGTCCTGGGCCTGGGTTACGCCACCCTGATCCCCGACAACGGCGTCACCGCGCTGAAGGTCGCCGACGTCGACGGGGTCCGGCTCGCCGGCTTCCTCGTCGACGCCGGACCCGTCAACTCCTCGACGCTGCTGGAAATCGGCCCGCCGGGAGCCCGGCGCGACCACTCCGCCAACCCGACCACCGTCCAGGACGTCTTCGTCCGGATCGGCGGGGCCGGCCCCGGCAAGGCCACGACCAGCATGGTGATCAACAGCCGTCACACGATCGTCGACCACACCTGGGTGTGGCGTGCCGACCACGGCGAGGGCGTCGGCTGGGACACCAACCGGGCCGACTACGGAGTCGTCGTCAACGGTGACGACGTGCTGGCCACCGGCCTGTTCGTGGAGCACTTCAACAAGTACGACGTGCAGTGGTACGGCCAGCGCGGCCGCACGATCTTCTTCCAGAACGAGAAGGCGTACGACGCGCCGAACCAGGCGGCGATCCAGAACGGGGCGATGAAGGGCTTCGCCGCCTACAAGGTCGGTGACAACGTCACCACGCACGAGGGCTGGGGCCTGGGCAGTTACTGCTTCTACAACGTCGACCCCACGATCGTCCAGCACCACGGCTTCGCCGCTCCGAACGTGCCGGGTGTGAAGTTTCACGACCTGCTGGTGGTCTCCCTCGGCGGCAACGGGCAGTACGAGCACGTCGTCAACGACCTCGGAGCACCGACGTCCGGCACGTCGACGGTGCCGTCCACCGTGGTTTCCTACCCCTGAGGGACGGCAAGCCGGAGTGTGTGGGTCCCCGGAACCTCGAGCCGAGGTTCCGGGGACCCACACCCCGCTCCCGGGGCCTATCGCGTCGTCGCCGCTGCCGGCGCCGGGGCGTATCCCGTCGGGCGGGCCGAGAAGGTGCCTCGGCCCTGTGTCCGGCTGCGCAACCGGGTCGCGTAGCCGAACAGTTCGGCCAGCGGCACGGTGGCGGTGACCACCGCCGAGCCGCCGCGCACGGCCGAGTCGCTGATCCGCCCGCGTCGGCCGGCCAGGTCGCCGAGGACTCCGCCGACGGCGTCCTCGGGCACGGTGACCGTGACCTCGACAACCGGTTCCAGCACGGCCATCACACAGCCGCGCAGGGCCTCCCGGAGCCCGAGCCGGCCTGCCGTGCGGAAGGCCATCTCGGACGAGTCCTTCACGTGGGTCGCCCCGTCGGTCAGGGTGACCCGCAGCCCGGTGACGGGGTGCCCGCCGAGGGGGCCCTCGGCAAGGGCGTCCCGGCAGCCGGCCTCGACGGCGCGCACGAACTCCTGCGGCACTCGTCCACCGACGACGGTCGAACGGAACGCGAAACCGGTTTCGGCTTCACCGCCCGCATCGACCGCGCCCCCTGCATCGCGCGCATCGCTCTCACCGAGAGGTTCGACAGTGAGCACGACATGCGCGAACTGACCCGCGCCACCGTCCTGTTTGACGTGCCGGAAGTCCAGGCCGGACACCCCACGGACGACCGTCTCTCGGTAGGTCACCCTCGGACGCCCCACCTTGACCTCCAGTCCCAGGCTGCGGCGGATCTTCTCCACCGCGACCTCCAGGTGCAGTTCACCCATGCCGGACAGCACGGTCTGACCCGTCTCCGGGTCGGTCCGCACGACCAGCGACGGATCTTCCTCCGCGAGCCGGGCGAGCGCCGTGGCCAGCCGGTCGGCGTCGGCGCTCGTGCACGCCTCCACCGCCACGGAGACGACCGGGTCGGGGACCCCCGGCGGCTCGAGAACGATGGGCGCCTCGGGCGCACACAGGGTCGAGCCCGCGCGGGCCGACTTCAGCCCGACCACAGCCACGATGTCCCCGGCGACCGCGCGTTCCAGCTGGGCGTGCCGGTCGGCCTGTACGCGTAGGATCCGGCCGATCCGCTCGGTGCGTCGCGTGCCCGACTCCCACACCGCGTCTCCTTTCTCGATCGTGCCCGAATACACCCGCAGGTAGGTGAGCCGACCCGTGGGCGTGGCGCTGACCTTGAACGCGAGCGCCGCGAACGGCGCGGCGGGGTCGGCGGGCCGCTGCTCGCCGACGACATCCTGTATACGGTCGACACCGTCGTGCATACCGCGAGAAGCCTTCTGCATACGGTCGACAGCCGCGTGCATACTGCCGCCCGCGTTTCGCATACCGTCAGCTCCGTCGTGCATACCGCATACCGGCGGCACGTCCAGCGGCGACGGCAGATAGGCGACGACCGCGTCGAGCAGTGGCTCGATACCCCGGTTGCGGTAGGCCGAGCCGCACAGCACGACCACCCCGTCACCTGTACGGGTCAGGTCGCGCAATGCTCCGGAGAGAGTCTCCGCGGACAGTGTCTCCCGGTCGCAGAACTCCTCCAGCGCGGCCGGGTGTCGTTCCGCCACTGCCTCTTCCAGCACTCGGCGCCGACGCCGCGCCTCCTCCCGCAGCTCCTCGGGCACCGCCCCTTCGACGACGCACTCGACGCCGGTGTCACCGCCGTCGCTCCAGGTCAGCGCCCGCATGCGGAGCAGGTCGACGACGCCGGTGAAGCCGTCCTCCACGCCGATCGGCAGGTGCACGACCAGCGGGACCGGATGGAGCCGTGCCCGGATCGACGCCACCGCGGCGTCGAGGTCGGCGCCCGCCCGGTCGAGCTTGTTGACGAACGCGATCCTCGGCACGCCGTGCCGGTCGGCCTGTCGCCACACGGACTCGCTCTGCGGCTCCACGCCGGCGACGGCGTCGAACACCGCGACCGCCCCGTCGAGCACCCGCAGGGATCGCTCCACTTCGTCGGCGAAGTCGACGTGCCCGGGGGTGTCGATCAGGTTGATGCGGTGACTGTCCCAGTCGCAGCTGACGGCCGCGGCGAAGATGGTGATCCCACGGTCTCGCTCCTGAGGGTCGAAGTCGGTGATGGTCGTGCCGTCATGGACCTCGCCGCGCTTGTGCGTGCTGCCGGTCGCGTACAGGATCCGCTCGGTGACGGTGGTCTTGCCCGCGTCGACATGGGCGAGGATGCCCAGGTTGCGCACGGCGGAGAGAGGACGGTCGAGGTTGTTGCGCACGGCCCTTGGCCTTTCGGGGTGTTCCGAGAACGGGCAGCGCGATTTCCCGACGAGGGCAGTGAGCGTCGAATGTCTGCGAGCTGCGAGATCAGATCCGACCTGTCTGACGTGCCGTCAGCCATAGGGCAGTGACGGCGCGTTGGAGTGCTCAGGCGTTCGTCAGGACATCCGGTGCCGGCCGCGCAGCGAGCACCGGACGGACGTAGACACGAGGATCACCTCGTAGCGGGAGCGGGGAACGACGACAGCGGTGTGGTCACGCATGGCCGTGCTCCCCTCGTTCGTCTCGGTGCCGCACAGCCGCGTCATGGTCGTGGGCTGCGCTCGGTGTTCGGCGAGTCTAGGGGCGGACGGTCGTGCGCGGCACGTGATTTATCGCGTGCCGCGTCATCGCGTGCAGGATCATCGCGTGCCGGGCGTGTCCTGGGCGGTCGGGTAGAACTGCCGCCGCACCCGGCGCAGCCATGCGTCGGCGGCCTTGTCGTCGGGGTGTTCGGGCAGCACGCTGCTGGTCTCGGCGAACGCCTCCTCGAAGCCGCGCAGCAGCGGCAGCGCGGCTTCGGGATCGGCGGCGACCTGTTCGCCGAACCGGTGGTAGCTCTCCGGGTCGTCCACCTGGATCGTCAACTGCCCTGTGGCGTAGAGCTCGTAGCCCTGGGTGCACAGCCGCTTGAGGTGGCGTGCGTGCTTGGCGGTCCGCTTGCGGACGTCCTCGGAGAGAGGGCCCTGACTGCGGTTCTGCAGTTTGCGGAACTGCTGTGTGGCGTAGCCGAGATAGGCGTCGCGGACCCGGTGCGCGCCGAGCAACGTGTCGCGGACGGCGATGAGTTCGTCGCCCAGTGGGGTCCGCACCTCGTACGACTCCGCCGGCAGCCAGACGAGTTCCATCACGGTCGGGTTGCCTCCGAGGGCGAGCCGGCACCACTTCGCGGCCTCGTGCAGGGTGCGGTCGGGCGCCGTGCTGACGTGCGACTCCTTCGGCCCGTGCAGACCGTGCAGTTCCTCGGTGGGGGCGGCGAACATGCCGAGGCGGTCGATGTCGGAGCCTTCGTGGGCGAGTCCGTAGGCGGTCGAGCCGACGATTCCGGACAGCAGGATGTTGGTGACGGTCACAGGTGCCCCCGGTCGTTCTCCCGACGATGATCACCCGGCGCGGTGCGGGCGACGGGACCGCCATGATGCCCGGCCTCGGCTCGGACCACCTCGCATTTCCCGAAGCCGCCCCGCCCTTCGCGCTTCACCCGTACGGCTCATTGCGCTGGTCGAGCGGCCCGGCCGGTGGTGCGGTGGAGGGCAGGGGCAGCCGACCCCCGTCCTCAGGAGGTACTCGTGACCAGCCCTCGCCCGTCGTCCCGTCCGTCCTGCCCGCCCCGTCCGTCGGGCCCGGCCGGTCCGAACCGCCCGGCCCGTCCGGCTCGGGTGCTGGCCGCCGTCCTGGCCGCCGGAACGCTGCTCACCACGGCTGCCTGTTCCGACGGGGACGACAGCGCGTCAGGCGGCTCGGGCGTGACGGCCTCGCCGATCGCCGAACGGGCCGTCACCGCGTCTCCCACGACGTCTGCCACGACTTCTCCGACCGCCTCTCCCACGGCGTCCCCCGCCGATCCGCTCACGCCGGCCGGCGCGCAGACCGCGCTGATCACGGAGGGCGATCTGGAGGACGACTGGACGCAGGTGAAGACGGCGGCGAGCTGGCACGACCGGTTGCTCATCGACACCGTCGACGCGGCGCAGTTCGTCACCGCCAAGACGCAGTCCGAGGCCTGCCAGCAGTTGCTCGACGGGCTCTACGCCGACGACCTGCTGGGGAAGCCGTCCGGGGCGTCGGCGCTCACCGGCTTCCAGGAGGGCGACTCCCGCCTGCTCTACCAGGTCGCCGCCTACCAGCGGGCCGCTCTGGACTCGAAGCTGGACTGGCTGGATTCGCTCCCGACCGAGTGCGACCAGTTCAACGCGGTCGGCTCGGACGGCTCCACCCGCACCGTGGAGGTCATCGAGAACTCCCTGCCCAAGGTCGGCGACGCCCGATACGGCCTGACCATGACCATGCAGGGCGTCTCCGGCGGCTCCCCGATCACGCTCACCCTCGACATCGCCGCCGTACGGGTCGGGGACGACGCGATCACGGTCACCAACGGCGGGCTCGACGGCGCGGATCACGACAGCACCAAGGACGCGGTGAGCCACGGCACCACGCGCCTCAAGGACGTCCGGGAAGGCCGTACGCCGGCCCCGGAGCCCAGCGAGTTCGACTGAGCCTGGCGCGCCCCTGCCCGGGGCGCGCCTCCGATGCCTTCTTCCTCCGCTCAGAGCAATGTGACATATTACTGGAGTGACCAAGCGACCGAGCGGTGGCATCGCGACGCAGAGGTTGTCGGCGAGCGGAAGCGCGGTGGCCGCGAGGACACCACTCCAGGGTCGGCGCTGGGCGGCGGCGAGGGCCGAGGAAGCGGTGGTGGGGGAAGTCATGAGCGGAGGGTCTCCTTGTCGGAGACGAGGAGATTGCCCTCGGCCGCGCCGGTCGTGCCGCCGGCCACCGGGCCGCGGTCGACCAGGACCACGTCCAGCCCGGCACGGGCCGCGTACGACTACGACCGGTACGCCGAGCGCTGCGCCTGGCTGGTGGCCAACGGCTGCGACGGCGTCGTACCCAACGGTTCCCTGGGCGAGCACCAGGTGCTCACGCCTGAGAAGCGCGCCAGGGTGGCGGAGACCGCGGTGGCCGCGATCGGCGGCGCGCGGGTGATGCCGGGGGTCGCCGCGTACGGTTCGGCGGAGGCCCGGCGCTGGGCCGAGCAGGCGGCCGAGGCGGGCTGCGGGGCGGTGATACTGCTTCCGCCCAACGCCTACCGCGCCGACGAGCGTGTCGTCGTCACTCATTTCACCATCCGGCTGGACACGCCGGCCGGGCTGGTCGTCGCGGAGGTGGCGGTCGAGGGCGGCGCGGCCACGTCCGTGACCTTGCAGAACGTCCCCTCCTTCGCGGTGGAGCTGGACCGCGAGGCGAAGCTGCCGGGCGGCCGCAAGGTGAGGTACGACCTGGCGTACGGCGGCAACTTCTACGCGATCCTGCCGCTGGAGGAGTTCGGGCTGCCCTTCGACCGGGCCCGCAAGGACGACATCCTGGCGGCCGGTCTGTCGCTGATGGAGGCGATCAACGCCGAGGCGGAGCCGGTCCATCCCGAGGATCCGTCCATCCGCGGCTGTCATCACGTCCACCTGTACGCGCCCGGCGCGACCGCTGTCCGCTCCCGGCACGCGATGGCCATCCACCCCGGCTGGTTCGACCGCTCGCCCTGCGGCACGGGGACGAGTGCGCGTATGGCGCAGCCGCACGCGCGGGGCGAACTGCCGTTGCACACCGAGTTCGTGAACGAGTCGTTCATCGGCACCACGTTCACCGGCCGGCTGCTCGGCACGACCGAGGTGGCGGGCCGTCCGGCGGTGTTGCCCAGCTTCACGGGCCGCGCCTGGATCACCGGCACGGCCCAGTACCTGCTCGGCCCGACGGACCCGTTCCCGGCGGGCTTCGTGCTGTGACACGGCAGGCTCCTGCACGGTCGTAGATACTGGTGGTACGTGACATGGCACAGGTGCCGATGACACGGTGACACGACCCAGCCCGCATCCGAGGAGACCCACGATGGCCGCCCTGCCCGAGAGCAGCAGCCAGCCGCCCGCCGAGCCGTCGCTCCCCGTGCTCGGCCGGCGACGCAGCAGCTACCGCGAGCGGGTCGCCGACGCCCTGCGGGCCGCGCTGATCGCGGGTGAACTGCGGCCCGGCGAGGTGTACTCGGCGCCGACCCCGGTCGCCCGCTTCGGGGTCTCGGCGACCCCGGTGCGCGAGGCGATGCTGGACCTCGCCAAGGAGGGCCTGGTGGACGCCGTCCCCAGCAAGGGGTTCCGGGTCACCGATGTCTCCGACAAGCAGCTCGACGAGTACACGCACGTCCGCGCGCTCATCGAGATTCCCACGGTGGTGGCGTTGGCGACGACCGCCGACCCGGTGTCTCTGGAGGCGCTGCGCCCGGCCGCCCGGGAGATCGTCGCCGCCGCGGTCGCGGGGGATCTGATCGCCTACGTCGAGGCCGACACCCGTTTCCACCTCGGTCTGCTCGCGCTCGCAGGCAACGCGCACCTCGTCGAGGTCGTCCGGGAACTGCGCGGCCGTGCCCGCCTGTACGGTCTGACCGCGCTCTCCGCGTCGGGCCGGCTGCCGGCCTCCGCCGAGGAGCATCTTGAGCTGCTGGACGCCCTGTCGGCGCGGGACGAGCGGGCGGTGCGCGAGGTCATGACACGGCATCTGGGGCATGTGCGGGGGCTGTGGGCCTCCGCCCGCCCCCAGCCACTCGCCCGGGAGTGGGCGGATCGTCCCGTGAAGTCCCCCATACCCGTCTCCTCCCCTCCCGCCACCTCGGCCCGGACATCCCGGCTGTGATCCTTGTCGCCGGTGCGCGAAGAGTGAGGGGTGCGTCGCACGGGCATTCAATTGCCCGTGCGTGAAAGGAATGGTGTCTGACCTGTGGGGGAATCCGTGCGTCTGTGTCTGATCGGTGCGGGTCTGTCAGGGCTGGCGACGGCACACGCCCTGAAGACAGCCGGTGTCGACTTCGTCTGTCTGGAGCAGTCGAGCGACGTCGGCGGGATCTGGCGCCGGCCGCAGGTGGGCGAGCGCGGCCCCGGATATCTGTCGCTGCACCTCAACACCGCCAAACAGCTCACGGGCTACGCCGCCTACCCGATGCCCGACGCCTACCCGCTCTACCCTCGGCACAGTCAGATCGCCGTCTATCTACGCGCGTTCGCCGAGTGGGCCGGCATATTGGACCGGGTCGAGCTGAGGACGACCGTGGAGTCCGTACGGCAGGAGACCGACGGTGGGTGGACGGTCGTCAGCCGGGATGCCGACGGCACCGTCTCGTCCCGCGGCTTCACGCACGTGATCGTCGCCTCCGGGCACAACTCGGAACCGTCGATGCCCGCGCTGCCGAGGGGCGCCGAGACGTTCACGGGAACGATTCGCCACTCCCTCGACTACTTCGACGGCAGCCAGTACACCGGCCAGCGCGTCGTCGTCGTGGGGCTCGGCGCCTCGGCGGTGGACATCGCCGCGGACCTGTCCCGGTACGCCGAGCAGACAATGCTCTCGGTGCGCCGGGGACTGCACATCGTGCCCAAGCAGTTGTTCGGCATGGCCCTCGACCAGATCGCCGACGCGCCCTGGTGGATCAGCATGTCCCTGTCCGAACAGCGCCATTTCATCGAACAGGCCCTGCTGGTCGCCCGCGGCAAGCTCGGCGACTACGGCCTGCCCGAGCCGGACCACCCGCTCTTCGCCTCGGCCATCACCATCTCCGACGAGATCTTCAGCCGTATCCGCCATGGCGCGGTCACTCCGAGGCCCGCGATCGACGCCGTCGACGGCGACCGGGTCTCCTTCACCGACGGCACGTCGGCCAGGGCCGACGCGATCGTGTACTGCACCGGCTACCGGATGACTTTCCCGTTCCTGGAGCCCGGCTGCCCGGTCGGCGCGCAGGGCTCGGTCGAGCTGTACAAGCGGGTCGTCGCCCCGGATCGTCCCGGCCTGTTCTTCGCCGGTCTGATCCGCCCCGTCGGTTCGATCACGCGGCTGGTGGAGGCCCAGGCGCGGTGGATCGCGCGGCTCGTCACCGGCGATGCGGTGCTGCCGGAGACGGAGTCCATGCACAAGGAGATCGCGACGTACCTGAGCGGTATCGCGGGTCAGTACGGGCAGCGGGAGGGGGCGTCGATCCAGGTCGACATGGCACCGTATCTGCGGGAGTTGCGGGAGGAGCACTCCTCCCGGTGACCGCCCGAAGTGACATCGCGAAGACGCCCGAAGCAAAGGAATGCCCGCCCCAAAGGGCGGGCATCCGGCCTTCTCGTGTGGAACTACTTGGTCAGCCAGTTGAGGAACTTGCTCCACACACCTGCCTGTTCGGGCTGGCGGGCCGCTACCGCGGTCGGGAGCGCCGACGCCTGGGCAGCGGTCTGCCGAGTCGGCCGAGTCACCGGCTTGATCGGGGTGTACCGGGCGGGGAGCGTGGCGAGACCGCGGCTGAAGGCGCCCGGACGCCACGTCAGGCTCTCCTCAGGAACGCTGAGTTCGACGTCCGGCAGCCGGTTGAGGAGGTTCTCGATGGCCGACACGGCGATCTGCCGGGCCGGTTCCTTCGAGGGGCAGGCGTGCGGTCCGGCACTCCAGGCGAGGTGCGCCCGGTTGCTGCCGGCCTTGCGGGCCGCCGACAGCACGGGGCCGGTGTTGGCGGCGCCGAAGCCGACCAGCATCAGGTCACCGGCGGTGAGTTTCTGGCCGGCGAACTCCATGTCGGACACCGGATAGTGGGCGGCGAAGGTGGCCATGGGCGGGTTCTCCCACAACGTGTCGTCCATCGCCTCCTCGATCAGCCCGCCCTCGTGTGCGTACCGGTCGTCGGTGAGCAGCCGGTGCAGGGTGTTGCCGATGAGGTTGACCAGGGGCTCGGCTCCCGCGCCCAGCAGCAGGGCGACCTGGTGCAGCATCTCCTCGTCGGTCAGGTTCGTGTGATGCTTCAGAAGCCAGGAGGTGACGTCCTCGCCGGGCTTGCGCCGCTTGAGGGCGACCAGCTCGCCGACGGCCTGGAACAGCACCTCGCCCGCCTTCTCGGCGTTGACCCCGTCGAATATGCCGGAGATGCCGAAGAAGACGCGGTCGCCGATGTCGGCGGTGCAGCCGAACAGCTCGTTGAACACGAACAGCGGAAGCTGCTTCGCGTAGGAGCCGATGAGGTCGGCCGAACCGCGTTCGGCGAACTGAGAGATGAGGAAGTCGGAGATCCGCTCGACACTCTGGCTCAGCCGCATCGGGTCGATGCGCGACATGCTGTCCGTGATGGACTGACGCAGCCTCAGATGCTCGGCGCCGTCGCTGTACATGCAGTTGGGCCGGTGGGCGAGCACGGGGAGGACGGGACTGTCGGGGGCGATCCGGCCCTCGTTGAGGTCCCGCCAGCGGCGCGCGTCCTTACGGAAGGAGCCGGAGTCCTGCAGGAGTTGGAGAGCGGTGGCGTAGTCGGTGACGAGGGTGGCCTCGACTCCCGGGGTGATCTCCACAGGCGCGGTGGGCCCGTAGTGCCGAAGGTATGCGTAGTAGGCCTGCGGGTCGGCCGCGTACTCCGACCCGTACAGGGGCACTCTGCCGCCGGGCTGGTGCGCCGGGCAGCCCGGCGGGGGCACGGGGGCGGTGGGTTGGGCGTCCATGTCTGCTCCTAGTGGGCACGGTCCTGCAGATGGCGGACGAGGGTGATCAGCGCGTCGGCCGACGACTTCTCGTCTCGCGCGTCGCAGGTGACGACGGGTGTGTCGTCGAGCAGGTCCAGTGCGTCGCGCAGAGCCGTCTCGTCCCGCGGCGGGGCGCCGTCGAAGTGGTTGACGGCGATGGCGTAGTCGAGGCCGTACTGCTCGATCAGGTCGATCACGGCGAAGGAGTCCGCGAGTCGCTCGGGGTCGACCAGCACGAGCGCGCCGAGCGCGCCGCGTGCCATGTCCTCCCACATCTGCACGAAGCGCTGCTGGCCCGGCGTTCCGAACAGGTACAGCACGACCCGGTCGCTGATGGTCAGACGGCCGAAGTCCATGGCGACCGTGGTGGTGGTCTTGCCCTGGACGCCCTTGAGGTCGTCGACCGCCTCCGCGGCCCGCGTCATGGTCTCTTCGGTGGTCAGCGGCTCGATCTCGGAGATCGCCCCGATGAACGTGGTCTTGCCGACCGCGAAGTGGCCCACGACGAGGATCTTCACCGCGGTCTGCGTCGCGCCGCCGCGGACGTACGCCTGCTCATCCAAACTTGGCCCTGAGACCATTCAGCACCTCCTCCAGGATGTCCCGGTCGGCGAGTGGTGCCCGCTGCACGGGGGGACGCGTGATGAGGTAGCCGCCTTCGGTGAGAGCGGCGAGGAGGATCTTCACCACGCCCAGGGGCAGTTGGGTGTGCCCGGCGATCTCGGCGACCGAGAGGTAGCCGGCGGCGCACAGGTCCAACAGGTTCTGTTCCTCGGGGGACAGGCGGGTGGGCCGCTGCTGGTGGTCGGCGGTGGCCGTGACCAGGGTGATGAGGGAGAGCTGCCCCTCGTCGGGCAGCCCGCGCCCCTTGGTGATGACGTACGGACGCACTAACTCCGGCGTCTGGGGCTCCAGTCCGTCGAAACCGGTCATGACCGCGCGCCGAGGTTCTCGCGCGGCGGCGTGGTGAGCGCCTTGCCGAGCTGTCCGACGAGCTGCTGCATCCGGAAGGTGATGTCCTGCATGTCGACGTCGGGCGAGGCCGAGACGCCGAGGTAGGCGCCCTCGCCGGCGGAGATCAGGAAGACCCAGCCGCCGTCGAACTCGACCAGCGTCTGCCGCCAGCGCATCTGCGGGTCCTCGCAGAAGAACGCGAGCGAGCGGCTGAGCGACTGCACACCGCTCATCGCCGCGGCCACCCGGTCGGCGTCGTCCTTGCCGAAGTCCTGCGTCCGTGCCATGAGCAGGCCGTCGGCGGATATCAGAACGGCATGCAGGGCCCCGGGAATCTCCAAGGCGCTGTCAAGCATCCATGACAGATCGTCGTTCACGAGACCTCATGCCCTTCGGTGCTTGCACCACGTGTGCTGCTCGACTTTTCCGCGGGATTCGCAGGCGTGGCCCGGCCCGACTGGGTGCCCCGCTGGAAGGCACCCATGATCGCCGCCGTCTCGGCGCCCGAGCGGGCGGGAGTGGCGGCGGACGCGCTGCCCGGCACGATGGCCATGGGCCGCTTGCGACGCCGCTTCGGCAGGCCGTCGGCGGTGGTGCTCGCGGTGAGCGGTGCGCCTTCCGCGCCACTGTGGCCCGTGGCGGCGACGGTGGGAGCGACCGGGTTCGGCTCCTTCTGCTCGGGCGCGTTGGTGAGCAGATCGTGCGGCAGGAGGAGAACCGCGCGGACGCCTCCGTAGGGGGAGGTGGAGTCCACGGACACCTCGAAGCCGAAGCGTTCGCTGAGCACGCCGATCACCGCGAAGCCGAACTGCGGCGGGTTGCCGAGTGCGGAGACACCCGAGACCCGGTCGCTCGTCAGGAGCCTCTCGGCGCGGGCGCGCTCTTCGTCGTTCATACCGACACCGGCGTCGTCGACGACGATGCAAATACCCTTGGGCACGGTACGAATGTTGATTTCGACGACGGTGTCCGGGCTGGAATAGCTCGTGGCGTTGTCGAGCAGTTCGGCGAGGGCCAGTGCGACGGGTTCGACGGAACGGCTCGTGATGCCGAAGTCGACCTGGGAGAGAATCTCCACCCGCCGGTAATGGCGGACCCTGCCCTGCGCGCTGCGAACCACGTCGTATACGGACGCGACATCGCGTGCGCGGCCCAGCCAGCCGTCGCAGAGGACGGCGATGGACTGGGCACGTCGGCCGAACTGCGAGTTCGTGTGGTCGATCTCCAGGAGGTCCTGGAGGATGACCGACTCGCCATATTTGTTCTGGAGCCGGGAGACAATCAACTGCTGTTCCGCGGCAAGGCCCTGGAGGGTCCGCATCGCGGACTTCAGGACCGTTTTCGTGGCGTCTTCGGCTCGTTCCTGAGCTGCCTCGACGGATTGCGCGTACTCGTTTTCCAATGCGGAGTAGTGGGTCCTGAGCCCCGCGATCTCCTGCCTCAAGGCACGCGCCGCCCTGCGCTGACGAACAATGAGGGCGACTGCGATGAGCACGGCGACGAGGAGAGCCCAGAGTGCCGGGTTCTGTATGTAATCAGTCATAAGACTCTCTTCAGGCGACTGACGGCCAGTTGCTGAATTCCCGTCAATGCGGGTGGACCGGCGGACCGCCCGCACCGGGGTGACCGCCCGGACTGTCCCCGTAGTCGGAGATGTCGTCTTGCACCCATCCGCCCGCTCTACAAGCGAGCGTGATCGTATCACCACAAGAAGACGCCACAGACCGTCAAGATGCTGACTGAGGTGAACCTTGACGCTCCGTCAGTCCTGCCCGTCGACAACCTGCCAGCCACCCGGCGGCAACCGGGAAGCGGCCCCGACACCGAGGCGCGGGGCGACGTGACAGGACAACCGATAAACGGGCTTCCGCGACATACGGCGACAATGGAACGGAAACAACAAAAACCCGCACCCGGCGAACGCCGGATGCGGGTATCAGATGTGAGCATCGAGTACTCACCGAGCGAAATCTGCTCGCCACGGAGAGCGAAAGTGTCCGAGGGGGGACTTGAACCCCCACGCCCGATAAAGGGCACTAGCACCTCAAGCTAGCGCGTCTGCCATTCCGCCACCCGGACCAGGTGTCTGTCGCCACGCGTGTTCCCCGCGGCGACATGGACAACAATACCAAGCTTTCGGGGTGCGTTTCACCTGCATAACCGCTGGCCCAGCGGCTGCCGGGCCACCGGCGCGCACAGCTCACGCCGGGTGACCGCGTGATCACTTCGGCACCCGGATCCCGCTGCTCATCGGTGGCCCAGGGGCCCGGCCGGGTCCGCCGGGCCCGGCCGGGTCCGCCGGGTCCGCCGGGTCCGCCGGGTCCGCCGGGTCAGGGCATCAGCTGGTACTCCGGGAAGTTCCCCGGCAGCCGCTCCCCCGCCGGCCCCTGTGTCACCGCGCGTATCAGCAGCTCCCCGCCGACGAACGCGCCCCGCCAGGACGCGCCGAAGCCGCCGAACAGCTCGTCGCGGTCGCCGCGGGAGCGGGGTGTGCCGTGGCCGATCTTGAACGCGCGGATCTGCGGGGCCAGCCGGTCGTAGGTGCCGCGGTCGTCCGTGGACAGGGTGGCGACGAGCGCGCCGTTGGACGCGTTCATGGCGGCGAGCAGCTCCGCCTCCGTGTCGACCAGGACGATCGTGTCGACCGGGCCGAACGGCTCCGCGTGGTGCAGCGGCGAGGACGGCGGCGGCCCGAGGAGCGAGACGGGCTGGACGTACGCCGAGGTGTCCTGGCCGGGCAGGAAGCGGGCGTCGGCCGGGTCGCCGCGGTGCAGCGGGACCGCGCCCCGGTCGATGGCCTCGGCGACCTGGTCGTGCAGCTCCTTGGCCTTGGCCGCGTTGATCACGGGCCCGAAGTCCAGCCGGGGGTAGGGATCGTCGCGCCGCTCTACGGCCAGCGGATGCCCGAGCGTCAGCGTGCGCACCGCGGGGAGGTACGCGGCGAGGAACTCGTCGAACAGCGAGCGCTGGACGACGAAGCGCGGATACGCCGTGCAGCGTTGCTTGCCGTAGTCGAAGAGCTTGGGGAGGACCGCGGCGAGGCTGTCCCAGTCGGAGTGGTTCCAGATGCCCCAGGTGTTCAGTCCTTCCTGTTCGAGGATGTGCCGCTTGCCGAGGTCTGCGACGGCCGTGGCCACCGCGGCGCCGGTGTCGCGGCCGCCGACGAAGGAGACGCAGCCGATCTCGGGCGCCCGCACCAGCGCCGGTGACAGCTCGCCCCCGCCGCCGCTGACGAGGGTGATCGGGACGCCCTCGCGCGCGGCGAGCGCGCAGGCCAGGGTCAGACAGGCGACGCCGCCGTCGGTCGGGGTCTTGGCGATGACCGCGTTGCCTGCCAGGGCCTGTACCAGCAATGCGTGAACGAGCACGCTCATCGGGTAGTTCCAGCTCGCGATGTTGGAGACCGGCCCGTCCAGCGGGGCCCGGCCGTCGAGCATGGGTTCGATGCCGTCGACGTACCAGCGCACGCCGTCGACGGCGCGGTCGACGTCGGCCTGCGCGAGCCGCCAGGGTTTGCCGATCTCCCAGACGAGGAGCAGGGCGAGCAGTTCGCGGTGTTCGGCGAGGGCGTCGAGGGTGGCCGCGACGCGGGCCCGGCGTTCCTCGAGCGGAACGTGCCGCCACGCGCGGTGCCGGTCCAGGCAGGCGCGGACGGCTCGGTGGGCGGTGGCCCGGTCCAGTCGGGGCGGGCCGGCGATCGGATGGCCGTCGACCGGGCTCGTCGCCGGCAGCGTCCGGCCGTCGGCCTGCCAGGCGCCGTTCCAGAGGTTGAGGACGCGGTCGTCCCGGAAGGCCTCCGGGGCGACGGCGAGGCATCGCCGCCAGGCGTCGGACCAGGAGGCGCCGGATTTGAGGGTGAGGGTGGTGGTGGTCGTCATCGTGCTGCTCCGCTCTCGGTGCACAGTCGGGGGCGGGGTGCCTGCGTGATCGGGTGCCGTCACGCTCGTTCGTCGAGCACGGCGAGCGCGAGACGGGCCGTTTCGGTCGGGGTGGCGCCGACCCGGACGCCCGCCGCCGCCAGCGCCTCCTGCTTCGCCCGGGCGGTCCCCGAGGAACCGGACACGATCGCTCCCGCGTGCCCCATCGTCCTGCCCTCGGGTGCGGTGAAGCCGGCGATGTAGGCGACGACGGGCTTGGTGACGTGCTCGCGGATGTAGGCGGCGGCTCGTTCCTCGGCGTCGCCGCCGATCTCGCCGATGAGGACGACGAGTTCGGTTTCGGGGTCCTCCTCGAAGGCGGCGAGGCAGTCGATGTGGCTGGTGCCGACGACCGGGTCGCCGCCGATCCCGACGCAGGTCGAGAAGCCGATGTCGCGCAGCTCGTACATGAGTTGGTAGGTGAGCGTGCCGGACTTGGAGACCAGTCCGATGCGGCCCGACTTGGTGATGTCGGCCGGGATGATGCCCGCGTTGGACTGGCCCGGGGTGATCAGGCCGGGACAGTTGGGGCCGATGATCCGCGTCCCGCGCGCCGTGGCGTAGGCCGTGAAGGAGACGGCGTCGTGGACCGGGATGCCCTCGGTGATGACGACGGCGAGGCCGATACCGGCGTCGGCGGCCTCGGTCACCGCCGCCTTGGCGAAGGCGGGCGGTACGAAGACGACACTGACATCGGCGCCGGTCGACTGCATACCGTCGACGACCGACCCGAAGACGGGCACGGCCCGCTCGTCGAAGTCGACGGTGCGGCCGGCCTTGCGCGGGTTGACCCCGCCGACGACGTTCGTGCCGGCGGCGAGCATGCGCCGGGTGTGTTTCATGCCCTCGCCGCCGGTCATGCCCTGGACGAGGACCTTGCTCTCCTTGGTGAGGTAGATGGCCATGGCGTCTGTCTCCTCAGGCTGCGGTGGCGAGTCGGGCGGCACGGCGGGCGGCATCGTCCATGGTGGTGGCCTGCTCGACCAGGGGATGTCGGCTGGCGTCGAGGATCGCGCGCCCCCGGGCCGCGTTGTTGCCGTCGAGCCGGACGACGAGCGGCTTGGTCAGCCGTACGGTGTCCAGGGCGCGCACGATGCCCTCGGCGACCGCGTCGCACGCGGTGATGCCGCCGAAGACGTTGACGAAGACCGACTTCACGGCCGGGTCGGAGAGGATGACCGACAGGCCGTCGGCCATGGTCCCGGCGGATGCCCCGCCGCCGATGTCGAGGAAGTTCGCGGGGCGGGCGCCGCAGCCCGCGACCACGTCCAGGGTCGACATGACCAGGCCCGCGCCATTGCCGATGACGCCGACCTCGCCGTCGAGTTTCACGTAGTTGAGGCCCCTGGCCGCGGCCGCCGCCTCCAGCGGGTCGCCGGGCGCGGCGCTCTCGGCTCCCCAACGCTCTTGGCGGAAGCGGGCGTTGTCGTCGAGGGTGACTTTGCCGTCGAGGGCGAGGAGTTGCCCCTGCGTGGTGCGCACGAGCGGGTTCACCTCGACGAGGACGGCGTCCTCGCGGACCAGCACCTCCCACAGCCGCATGAGGACGTCGACGGTCTGCGGCGGGAGTCCGGCCGCCGCGGCGATCTCGCTCGCCCTGGCGGAGGTCACTCCCTCGGCCGGGTCGATGTGGATCCGGGCGACCGCCTCCGGTCTGCTCCCGGCGACCTCCTCGATGTCCATGCCGCCCTCCGCGGAGGCGATCGCGAGGAAGGCCCCCGCCGCGCGGTCGAGGACGTAGGAGACGTAGAACTCGCTCTCGATGTCGACGGGTTGGGCCAGCATGACCTTGCCGACCGTGTGCCCCTGGATGTCCATGCCGAGGATCTGACGGGCCGTGATCTCGGCGGCGGCCGGGTCGGCGGCGAACTTGACCCCGCCCGCCTTGCCGCGGCCGCCCGTCTTGACCTGGGCCTTCACCACCGCGCGGCCGCCGAGCCGGCGGGCGATCTCGCGCGCTTCCTTGGCCGAGTCGGTGACCTCCGCCCTCGGCGTCGATATGCCGTGTTCCTCGAAGAGTTCCCTTGCCTGGTGCTCGAACAGGTCCATCTCGGCTCCTGCCTAAAAGTGCCGCACGCCCCCTGGACACCACCCACCGGATGCGGGATAACAAGCTTCATACAGTATTCGTCGACTGTATGCAATGTACCGCGAGAGCCTTCCAACCCCCTACGAAGGGACGGGACTTCGCCATGCCCGACGACACCCAAGACATGATTTCCGGTGGTCATCTCGTTGCCAAGGCGCTGAAGGCAGAGGGGGTCGACCGCATCTACACCTTGTGCGGCGGCCACATCATCGACATCTACGACGGCTGCGTGGACGAGGGCATAGAAGTCGTCGACGTACGCCACGAACAGGTCGCCGCCCACGCCGCCGACGGCTATGCGCGCATCACCGGCAAGCCCGGCTGCGCGGTCGTCACGGCCGGGCCCGGCACCACCGACGCCGTGACCGGCGTCGCCAACGCCTTCCGCGCGGAGTCCCCGATGCTGCTGATCGGCGGCCAGGGGGCGCTCACCCAGCACAAGATGGGGTCCCTCCAGGACCTCCCGCACGTCGACATGATGACGCCGATCACCAAGTTCGCGGCGGCCGTGCCGGACACCGCACGCGCGGCGGACATGGTGTCGATGGCGTTCCGCGAGTGCTACCACGGCGCGCCCGGGCCCTCCTTCCTGGAGATCCCACGCGACGTGCTCGACGCCAAGGTGCCCGTGGCCAAGGCGCGCGTGCCCGAGCCCGGCGCCTACCGTGCCTCCACCCGCTCGGCCGGCGACCCCGAGGCCGTCGAGAAACTCGCCGACCTGCTGGTGCACGCCGAGAAGCCCGCGATCCTGCTGGGCAGCCAGGTGTGGACAACCCGGGGCACCGAGGCGGCCATCGACCTCGTACGGACGCTGAACATCCCGGCGTACATGAACGGCGCCGGCCGCGGCACCCTGCCCCCCGGCGACCCGCACCACTTCCAGCTGTCGCGCCGCTACGCCTTCTCCAACGCCGACGTGATCGTGATCGTCGGGACGCCCTTCGACTTCCGCATGGGCTACGGCAAGCGGCTGTCGCCGGCCGCGACCGTCGTCCAGATCGACCTCGACTACCGCACGGTCGGCAAGAACCGCGACATCGACCTCGGGATCGTCGGCGATGCGGGACTCGTGCTGAAGTCCGTCGCCGAGGCCGCCTCCGGCCGTGTCGACGGCGGGGCGTCCAGGCGCAAGGAGTGGCTCGACGAGCTGCGCGCCGCCGAGCAGAGCGCCATCGAGAAGCGGCTGCCCAGCCTGAAGTCCGACGCCTCGCCGATCCACCCCTACCGCCTGGTCGGCGAGATCAACGACTTCCTCACCGAGGACTCGATCTACATCGGCGACGGCGGCGACATCGTCACCTTCTCCGGGCAGGTCGTGCAGCCCAAGTCGCCCGGCCACTGGATGGACCCCGGCCCGCTGGGCACCCTCGGCGTCGGCGTCCCCTTCGTGCTCGCCGCCAAACAGGCGCGGCCCGACAAGGAGGTCGTCGCCCTCTTCGGCGACGGCGCGTTCTCCCTCACCGGCTGGGACTTCGAGACCCTCGTGCGCTACGACCTCCCGTTCGTCGGCATCGTCGGCAACAACTCCTCCATGAACCAGATCCGCTACGGCCAGGCCGCCAAGTACGGCCCCGAGCGCGCGCGGGTCGGCAACACCCTGGGCGACGTCCACTACGACCGGTTCGCGCAGCTGCTGGGCGGCTACGGCGAGGAGGTGCGCGACCCCGCCGACATCGGCCCCGCCCTACGACGCGCCCGCGAGTCGGGCAAGCCGTCGCTGATCAACGTCTGGGTCGACCCGGACGCCTACGCCCCCGGAACGATGAACCAGACGATGTACAAGTGAGGTGCCCTCGATGACCCCCATGACCTCCACGCCCCCCAGGACCGCAACGGCCGGCAAGGCTCTCGAAGGCATCCGCGTCCTCGACATGACGCACGTCCAGTCGGGCCCGTCCGCGACCCAGTTGCTCGCCTGGCTCGGTGCGGACGTCGTCAAGCTGGAGGCGCCCTCCGGTGACATCACACGCAAGCAGTTGCGCGATCTCCCGGACGTCGACTCCCTCTACTTCACGATGCTCAACTGCAACAAGCGCAGCATCACCCTCAACACCAAGACCGAGCGCGGCAAGGAGATCCTCACCGAGCTGATCCGGCGCTCCGACGTCATGGTCGAGAACTTCGGGCCGGGCGCGGTCGACCGGATGGGCTTCACCTGGGACCGCGTCCAGGAGATCAATCCGCGGATCGTCTATGCCTCCATCAAGGGGTTCGGGGACGGCCCGTACACCGACTTCAAGGCGTACGAGGTCGTCGCTCAGGCCATGGGCGGGTCGATGTCGACCACCGGTTTCGAGGACGGGCCGCCGCTGGCGACGGGGGCCCAGATCGGGGACTCGGGGACGGGTGTGCACGCCGTCGCGGGGATTCTCGCGGCGCTGTACCAGCGGGAGAACACCGGGCGTGGGCAGCGGGTCAACGTGGCCATGCAGCATGCCGTGCTCAACCTCTGCCGGGTGAAGTTGCGCGACCAGCAGCGCCTGGCCCATGGCCCGCTCGCCGAATATCCCAACGACGACTTCGGCGACGAGGTCCCCCGGTCCGGAAACGCGTCCGGCGGCGGCC
Source organism: Streptomyces sp. NPDC050263 (assembly GCF_040655955.1). Lineage (NCBI taxonomy): Bacteria > Bacillati > Actinomycetota > Actinomycetes > Kitasatosporales > Streptomycetaceae > Streptomyces > Streptomyces sp. NPDC050263. The sequence goes on from NZ_JBFAKW010000106.1 coordinate 30,514, forward strand.
AGCCCGGCTGGGCGGTCAAATGCGCGCCGGGCGGCCCCAACGACTATGTGTACGTCATCGTGCAGCCCGTCGGCTGGCGGCCGATCAGCGAGCTCGTCGGCCGGCCCGAGCTGGCCGACGACCCCGAGTGGGCGACGCCCGAGGCCCGGCTGCCCAAGCTCACCAAGATGTTCCAGCTGATCGAGGAGTGGTCCTCGACCCTGCCCAAGTGGGAGGTGCTGGAGAAGCTCAACTCCCACAACATCCCGTGCGGGCCGATCCTGTCCACCAGGGAGATCATCGAGGACGAGTCGCTGGCCGCCAACGAGATGGTGGTCCGCGTGCCCCACCCGCAGCGCGGCGAGTTCGTGACCGTGGGCAGCCCCCTGAAGCTCTCCGACTCCCCCGTCGAGGTGACCGGCTCCCCGCTGCTCGGCGAGCACAACGAAGAGGTCTACATCGGCGAGCTCGGCCTCGGGGACGATGAACTGCGCCTGCTCAAGTCGAACGGGGTGATCTGACGTGATGGCCGAGGACCGGGCGCCGCGGGTGCGCGCAACCCTCGACGCGGTGCGGGCCGAGGGACGGACCGCGCTGACCGCGCCCGAGGGCAAGGTGATCGCCGACGCGTACGGGATCGCCGTACCGGGCGAGGAGCTGGCGCGGGACGTCGAGGAGGCCGTCGCGTACGCGGCGCGCTTCGGCGCACCCGTGGTGATGAAGATCGTCTCGCCGGACATCCTGCACAAGACCGACGCCGGCGGAGTGGTCGTCGGGGTGCAGGGCGCGGCGGACGTGCGGGCGGCGTTCCACCGAATCGTCGAGAACGCGCACGCGTACGACGCCGCGGCCCGGATCGAGGGCGTGCAGATCCAGGAGCTGCTGCCGAAGGGCCAGGAGGTCATCGTCGGCGCGGTCACCGACCCGACGTTCGGCAAGGTCGTGGCGTTCGGCCTCGGCGGGGTGCTCGTGGAGGTGCTCAAGGACGTCACGTTCCGGCTGGCTCCCGTGGACGCCGACGAGGCGCTGTCGATGCTGGACTCGATCCGGGCGGCGGAGGTCCTGCGCGGGGTGCGCGGACAGGCGGCCGTGGACCGGTGGGCGATCGCCGAGCAGATCCGGCGGGTGTCCCAACTGGTCGCGGACTTCCCGGAGATCGCCGAGGTGGACCTCAACCCGGTGATCGCCACGCCCGAGGGGGCGGTCGCCGCCGACATCCGGGTGATCCTGTCCGACGCGCCCGTGAAGGAGCGTCGGCGCTACACGCGCGTGGAGATCCTCGCCTCGATGCGCCGGCTGATGCAGCCGAGCTCCGTGGCCGTGATCGGCGCCTCCAACGAGCAGGGCAAGATCGGCAACTCGGTGATGCGCAACCTCGTCGACGGCGGCTTCGCCGGGGACATCCATCCGGTGAACCCCCGGGCCGATGACATCTTGGGCCGCAAGGCGTACAAGAGTGTCACCGACGTTCCCGGAGAGGTGGATGTGGCGGTCTTCGCGATACCCGCCAGGTTCGTGGCCGCGGCCCTGGAGGAGGTGGGACGCAAGGGGATCCCGAACGCCGTGCTGATCCCCTCCGGGTTCGCGGAGACCGGGGAACACGCGCTCCAGGACGAGATCGTGGCGATCGCCGAGCGCTACGGCGTCCGCCTGCTCGGGCCGAACATCTACGGCTACTACTCGACCTGGCAGGACCTGTGCGCCACGTTCTGCACGCCGTACGACGTCAAGGGCGGGGTCGCGCTGACCTCGCAGTCCGGTGGCATCGGGATGGCCATCCTGGGCTTCGCGCGCACCACGAAGACGGGTGTGTCGGCGATCGTGGGGCTCGGCAACAAGTCGGACCTGGACGAGGACGACCTGCTGACCTGGTTCGGCGAGGACCCGCACACCGACTGCATCGCGATGCACCTGGAGGATCTCAAGGACGGGCGCGCCTTCGTCGAGGCCGCACGGGCGACCGTGCCGAAGAAGCCGGTCGTCGTCCTCAAGGCGGGCCGTACGGCGGCGGGCGCCAGGGCCGCCGGTTCGCACACGGGCGCGCTGGCGGGCGACGACGCCGTGTACGACGACATCCTGAAGCAGGCCGGCGTCATCAGGGCTCCCGGGCTGAACGAAATGCTGGAGTACGCGCGCGCGTTGCCGGTGCTTCCCACCCCCAAGGGGGACAACATCGTCATCGTCACCGGGGCCGGCGGCAGTGGCGTGCTCCTCTCCGACGCGGTGACCGACAACGGTCTGTCGCTCATGGAGATCCCGCCGGATCTCGACGCGGCCTTCAGGAAGTTCATCCCGCCCTTCGGGGCGGCGGGCAACCCGGTGGACATCACCGGGGGCGAGCCGCCGTCCACGTACGAGGCGACGATCCGGCTGGGACTCGAGGACCCGCGCATCCACGCGCTGGTGCTCGGCTACTGGCACACGATCGTCACTCCTCCGATGGTCTTCGCGGAGCTCACCGCGCGCGTGGTGGCCGAATTCCGCGAACGCGGCGTGGAGAAGCCCGTCGTGGCGTCGCTCGCGGGCGACGTCGAGGTCGAGGAGGCCTGCCAGTACCTGTACGAGCGGGGGGTCGTGGCGTACCCGTACACGACCGAGAAGCCGGTGGCGGTGCTCGGCGCGAAGTATCGCTGGGCGCGGGCGGCAGGACTGTTGGGAGCGCCGTCATGAGGTGAACGAGGGCGGGGGCGGGCGCCGGGGGGCGGCGGCCCCCCCCCCGCCCCCCCGCGCCCCCGAACCCCAGGGGCGCCCGGGGCGGGGGCGAACAAAAGAAGCCGTG
>NZ_JBFAKW010000107.1:0-33256 GCF_040655955.1 Streptomyces sp. NPDC050263
ACGGGCCAGGTATTGCGTCACAACAACACCAACCCGTGCGGCTCACTCTGCGTTCCGGCTCAGACCGCGATCACTGTCGTACACCACGTCGTTACTCATGTTGCTCTTGCTACCCACTACCTGTGACTGCTTCCTCCGGGACCATCCGTCCCAGTATCAAGCTGTCCGGCCGGCAGGGGGAACCTCACCAGCACCTTCCCCATCAACGAGAGCACCGCGGCCACATGAGCATCCCGGTGCGTGTCCACTCCCAGAACCACCTCCCCCACCGGGCGACGACGACGGGGCTGCGGAGCAGGCGACGTGCTGGACATGGTCGAACTGGACATGCCGTTCCCCTTCCGGCCCCATAGCGCGTCGCGTTGCCGGCACCGGGCCGCGTCGGGCGGTCAGAATCGTGAGGACGCCAGCAACGACCGGCAGGCCCCTATCGGGACACGCCCCGCCGGCCCGGTACCGACAACGCACCATCCCCAGCCAACGGCCGACACTGTGAAACCAGGACACTTCGGTCACATGTCATGGGTCAGACTCCTGGCCCGGGACAGCACCCACCCATCCTCCCGCCCGTCACAGCGTCCCCACCCAGAAATACTGAGCATGCTCAGTTCCCGCTCTCGAGACATCCTCGATATGACTCCGGCCGATCGCTACGCAGCGCAGAGGCCGACATCTTCGTTCAGGTTGCTTCACGACCGGCGCGGCTTCTCGACGGCTGCGTGCGCCACGGGGCAGGGCGCCAACGTGCTGGCGTTCGAGTCGATCTGCAGTGGGTGGCCGAGCGGCCCGCTGTGGGCGCTCGAGGCGTTCGCCGACGCGGCAGCCCATGCCGATGGGCGTGGCGGCGGAGGCGTTGTCGAGGTCGAGACCGTCGGAGTAGACGAGCCGGGAGGCGTGGCGGATCTCGCATCCGAGGCCGATGGCGAAGGTCTTGCCGGGTTCGCCCCAGCCGCCGCGGTGCCGGGTGAGCGCGCGGGCCGTCCACAGGTAGCGCTGCCCGTCCGGCATTTCGGCGATCTGGACGTGGACGCGGCGCGGCGAACGCCTCGTAGACGTTCCACAGCGGGCAGGTGCCGCCGGCGCGGGAGAAGTGGAAGCCGGTCGCGGACTGGCGTTTGGACATGTCGCCGGCCCGGTCGACCCGGACGAAGGAGAAGGGCACACCGCGCAGGCGTGGCCGCTGGGGGGTGCTCAGGCGGTGACAGACGGTCTCGTAGCCGCGGCCGTAGCGGTCGGTGAGACGTTCGATGTCATAGCGGACCTCTTCGGCAGCCCTCTGGAAGGCGGTGTACGGAAGGATCAGCGTCGCCGCGAAGTAGTTGCACTCCCACCACCGCTCGTCAGCGAAACCGGATCTCATGGACCGTGCGCCCTCCATGCTGAGAGCCATCGGCCCCGGCGATTCGTTGCGGCATCGGAGTGATCTCACCGGTGCCCGGTATTCGTCCCCCTGCACCGTCCGGAAGGTCAGGAGTCGGACCGGATTCCGTCGTGCGGATGCCCGGAGCGCTCGGACGTGCGATGGCTGGTGGCGCACCACGGGTAGGTCCGGCTGCGTCGGCAGGCGTGGGCGGGGACGCCCTGCCGATCTGCTTCTTGCCGAGGGTTCGGCGGCTGGGGCATGAGCGGCGGCATCATGGCGGGCAGTCTGCTGAGCAACCTGATCAACGGCCGCGAGGTCGCCTGGGGCGGCCTCTACGGCCCGCGGCACCTGGCTTCCGTGGTCCGCGAGGGAGCGTCGCTGCTGAAGCACCAGGCCCAGGTCGCCCGGCACTTCCTCGGCGACCGGCTGTCACCCCTGACGGGCCCCGCACCGGACGACATCCCTCCGGGCCACGGCGCCGTGGTGCGCCTGGGCGGACGGCAGTACGCCGCCCACCGGGACGAGAGCGGCTTGCTCCAGGCCGTCTCGGCCCGCTGCACCCACCTCGGCTGCATCGTGTCGTTCAACCACGCGGAGCAGGCATGGGAGTGCCCATGCCACGGATCGCGTTTCGCCCCGGACAGGCGGGGGATCCAGGGTCCTGCCGTACGTCCACTGGGAAAGCGCGACATCGCGGAATAGGAGCGACCGAAGGTTGCTGCAAGATGCACCTAAGTCGTAAAGCGGGATAATCGACCCAATATGGCGGCGTACAGGCATCGCCCCCGTCGAACAGGCAGGTCACCCCATGGCGAAGAAACCACAACCGTCCCAGCCACCGCACGGTCAGGGCCCGAGCCGTCACAAGGGCAGTGAACAGCACGGCTGGTCTCCCGACGTGGACGAGACACATCAGCAGGACAACCCCAGCGCCCATCGTTCCTTCCACACCGCCGAGTACGGCGGCGGGAAAGGCCCGGGACGGACCAAGTCCAAGGAAGAGACGAAGTCGGTACCGGGCGACACGGTGGAAAGCGTCAGCGCACGCGGCGAGGAGTACGCCGACAAGGACGAGAAAGGCCGGAAGGACACGGGCCCCAGGGGTCGCTCCCAGCGCCCCAGCGGCACCAAGGACGCCTCCGCGACGACCGGCGTCGACCCTCAGGACCCACCGTCCCGGCGCCGCCCAAGCTAGCCTCGCGCTTTCACGAGGTGGGGTGTCCTATGCTTGATCAAATAAGCGGAGAGTGCTCCTGACCTGCAACGATTGGACTTGTCTAGGGTCCTGTTGGCTGCACTCCGCAAGCCTTGGTCGGACAGTCCGTGGGCCAGCAGTCAGGATCCGGGAGGAAGACCGTCCTCACCGTGATCACCCTGCCTGGACTCGCGCCCTGTGAGACCACGGGGAGCGGGAAGGGCGATGGGTGTGGAGGACGAGCAGCGCCAGGGCGCCGGTCGCTGCGGACCAGGCGAGGGAGAGCAGGCCGTGGGACCAGGGGATGTGCGGGGTGAGGGCTGAGCTCAGCGCCAGCTGGTTCACGCCGTACAGAGGAAGCGCGCACACGCCTGCCACATCCATGAGTGTGTTGAAGACGGGGTTCTGCAGGCCGGTGTCCACCAGGCTGAGCATGATGATGAGGAAGAAGCCCTCCAGTTCGCCGCGGACCAGAGAGCCGAGCAGAAGACCGATCCCACCGTAGGCGAGGCCCGCGCCTGCAAGGGCCAGTCCCAGGGCGCCTGCGTGGCGCGCGGGCAGGGAGATCCACAGCTGAATCGTGGTGCAGAAGGCCAGCAGGGCGGCGGTGAGGGCGACGGCAGCAAGTTTGGCCAGCAGCATCGGAAGCCGGGGGTAACCGGCCAGCAGCAGACGGCGGTCCATCTGTCGGGACTCTCGACGAAGCCGGGCAACCCCTCGCCGTAGGGGCACAGACCCATCCCGAAGCCCCACGTTTGTACTTCGCCGGATACACCAATCCCCTCACGGGCGTCCTTCGCCAGGCGGGCATCGAGGCGCGCGCCATCACCCACGCACTTCGACGTGAGACGGCGCGGGCACCCGTTCTCACCGCCCAGGTCGGCGACCGCACAGCCGACACACCCCAACAAGGGCACACTCCGAGCTGACGGAGCACGTTCAACCTCGATGCTTCAGCGGCCGTGAGTGCACGCCCGGGCCGTCCGCCGACGTGATCCGATCGTCTCGGGGCAACCACTGCAGACGCCCCGCTCCGTCGGGAAGAAGAGATCGCGCAGGCAATGGATCAACCCCTCCCGCTCTCCGGGTAACGTCAAGGTATGAGTCATCCACACCCCGAACTGAAAGCCGCCCCTCCCCTTCCCGCAGGAGGGCTGCGGGTCATCGCCCTGGGCGGCCTGGGTGAGATCGGCCGCAACATGACCGTCTTCGAGCACGCGGGCAAGCTGCTCATCGTCGACTGCGGCGTGCTGTTCCCCGAGGAGACCCAGCCCGGCGTGGACGTGATCCTGCCGGACTTCACCTCGATCCGGGACCGGCTGGACGACGTCGTGGCCGTGGTCCTCACCCACGGTCACGAGGACCACATCGGCGGCGTGCCGTACCTGCTGCGCGAGCGGAGGGACATCCCGGTCGTCGGTTCCAAGCTGACGCTGGCGTTCCTGGAGGCCAAGCTCAAGGAACACGGCATCCGGCCGCGCACGGCGCGGGTGCGGGAGGGCGACCGGCGCGACTTCGGGCCCTTCGACTGCGAGTTCGTGGCGGTCAACCACTCCATCCCGGACAGCCTCGCGGTCGCGATCCGCACCAGCGCCGGGATGGTGCTGCACACCGGTGACTTCAAGATGGACCAGTTCCCTCTCGACGACCGCATCACCGATCTGCGCGCCTTCGCCCGCCTCGGCGAGGAGGGCGTGGACCTGTTCCTCACCGACTCCACCAACGCCGAAGTGCCCGGCTTCACCACCTCCGAGCGTGAGCTGAACCCGGCGATCGAGCAGGTGATGCGCACCGCGCCGCGCCGGGTCATCGTCTCCAGCTTCGCCAGCCACGTGCACCGCATCCAGCAGGTCCTGGACGCCGCCCACCAGCACGGCCGCAAGGTCGCCTTCGTCGGCCGGTCGATGGTCCGCAACATGGGCATCGCCCGTGACCTGGGCTATCTGAAGGTCCCCTCCGGTCTGGTCGTCAGCACGAAGGAGCTGGAGAAGCTCCCCGACCACAAGATCACTCTGGTGTGCACCGGCTCCCAGGGCGAACCGATGGCCGCGCTGTCACGGATGGCCAACCGCGACCACGTCATCCGCATCGGCCAGGGCGACACCGTCCTGCTCGCCAGCTCCCTCATCCCCGGCAACGAGAACGCCATCTACCGGGTGATCAACGGACTCACCCGGTGGGGCGCCCACGTCGTCCACAAGGGCAACGCCAAGGTGCACGTCTCCGGACACGCCAGCGCCGGCGAACTCGTCTACTGCTACAACATCGTCAAACCCTGCAATGTCATGCCCGTGCACGGCGAATGGCGCCATCTGCGGGCCAACGGCGACCTCGCCATCCGTACCGGTGTCGACCCCGACCGGGTCGTGATCGCCGAGGACGGCGTCGTCGTCGACCTCGTCGACGGGCGCGCGTCCATCACCGGCAAGGTCCCCGCCGGCAACGTCTACGTGGACGGCATGGAAGTCGGCGGCGCCACCGAAGCGTCCCTCAAGGACCGCCTCACCCTCGCGGAGGAAGGCGTGGTCACGGTGGTGGCGATCGTCGACGCGGACACCGGCGCTCTCGCCGAGGCCCCCGACTTCCTGGCCCGCGGCTTCGTCCACGACGACACCACCTTCGAGCCGGTCATCCCCGTGATCGAGAAGACCCTGTCCACCGCGGCCGAGGAAGGCGTCGGGGACGCGCGCCAACTCGAACAACTCGTCGCCCGCGCCGTGGCGAACTGGGCGTTCCGCACCCACCGCCGCAAGCCCCTCATCATCCCCGTCATCATCGACGCCTGAGCCACGGCCCGGCAGCACGGTCCCGGTTCCGGTCGCGGATTCGCCGGCATCGCGGCCGGGCACGGGAGTCAGCAGCCACCCTAGGAAGCCGGGGCGGCAACGCAGTCCACATGATCAGTCATCCGAAATACGTCCCAAGGACTGGAGGCGCGAAAGCCCGCAGCTCAGCGGGGGTTGCCCCACCTTGGGGACGATCTCGGAAGTGTCCGGGGCGTCAAACGAGCGTCACGGTCAGGCCACGCGAGGGCATGCAAGGTCTCGCCCACCTGTACGCCGACACCCGCGACAAGACCACCGGGCACGACCGAGGCGACCACGTTCGCCGACGCCGTAAAGCACCACCGCATCGACCAGAGCCAGCAAGCAGCCAGCGAGAAGGAACGAGCGCTTGGCCGAGTGGAACGCCGTCCAAGGGCACCGTGGTGCCCTAGCATCTGCCCGGCACCGGGCTTTTGGCGCGGGCCCGGCCACTCCCGGCGTGACGCCGACACCGGCGCCGACCTCCCCGACGCCTCCGCCCCGTCGCGGACGAGGCAGACCACTTTCGGACCATGACTCGGGCCTTCTCCGGTCCCCCGCTTCTGCGGGCCCTTGGGCGGACGTACCAGAGGTGCTTTGCCCCGGATGGCGGCGTCACCGGGCCAGGCGCCTCTGGAGGCGGCCCAGGCGCAGGCTGAGAAGGACGAAGACAGCAGTCAGGACCACCACACCGGTGACGAGCAGGTAGAACAGATCAGGGGCCGCACAGCAACGGCTGCGCGGCCCCTGATCCTGTGCACGCCCGGCACAAGAGCAGGCGCTTCGCCCGGTGGGCGGCAAAGCCCGCACGGGCGGCGCTCACCGGACGCAGTGTGCGCGATCTCTCGGCCAGGTTTGCGAGGTCAGGCCAGGTTGATGTTCTCGGCCTGCGGACCCTTCTGGCCCTGGGTGACGTCGAACGTCACGGCCTGGCCCTCCTGGAGCTCACGAAAGCCTGTGGAGTTGATCGCGGAGTAGTGCGCGAAGACATCCGGGCCGCCTCCGTCCTGGGCGATGAAGCCGAAGCCCTTCTCCGCGTTGAACCACTTCACAGTTCCCGTAGCCATGTCGCATGCCTTCCAGTCGATGAACGCCTCCCACTCGATGTGGCAGACGGAGGTGATCGCCCTGGTCCCTGCGGCACAGCACAGCAAAACGCCCACACCGAAGGCGTGGGCACGAGGGAATTCCGAACCACGACAGCTGACGCAGACGCTACACGCCCACACACCGCGTCACCACAGGAAATGATCACACCGCACACCGAGACCGTGCGTGCGGTGCCCGCCGGCGCTGACGGGCACGCTCATCTCACGCTGCTCCCGTCGGGTTCGCTGATTCGGCGGCACGGCGATATGCGGCGTTGAGGCGCTGGGCTTCCTCGAGCTGGTCTTCGAGGATGACGATCCGGCAGGCGGCCTCGATGGGGGTGCCGTGGTCGACGAGTTCCCGGGCGCGGGCGGCGATGCGCAGTTGGTAGCGGGAGTAGCGGCGGTGGCCGCCCGCGGAGCGCAGCGGGGTGATGAGGCGGGCTTCGCCGATGGCGCGCAGGAAGCCCTGTGTGGTGCCGAGCATCTCGGCGGCCCGGCCCATGGTGTAGGCGGGGTAGTCGTCGTCATCGAGACGGCCGAACGTGTCGTCTGCTGTCATTGCACCTCTCTGTGGAACGCGTGGAGGGGCCCTGGCGCCGTACTGGCGCCAGGGCCCCGAAGGAACTACTACACCATCTGCCGGCCCTGACACTGCACCGGCCCTCTGTTTCCGCAGACCCGACCGAGACGCTGTCGGGGGCGCGGGGATCGCGGTTGCTCGACCGGAGACCACCTCACTATCGATGTCCTGCGGTACCCGGGTCCAAGACTTCCGCCCGGGCGATCCTGATGGCTCGGCCCCTCCGTTCTTCCCTCTTGATCAACTACTCACTGACGGAAACTGCGAACTGCTGGTGGCCTCGAACAGCGCCACTCTTCGGCAGCCAGCCCCGTCGCCCGTCCTGCGTCTGCTCTGGCTTAGAACCCCACTGCCGAACCTCCCGGTGCGTGCGCCCGCAGCCGACGCCTTCACCGAGGTACTGCTCACCGACTTCACTGCTGGGTACTGCGAACCTTCACTTACTGGCACTGCCACTGCGGTGCTGCTCATGGCGGCCCCTGATCACTGCGGGCCACCCGGTCCGGTCGTCAGCCCCGTCGCCGTCCAGCAAACGCTCTGGCTTCGGAACTCCACCACCGCACCGTCCAGCGAACTGCAACTGCGTACTGCTGCCCGGCAGTTCATGTCTGCCAGGCCTTGCTCGATCTCGGCTACGAGAGAAACCATAACCACACCGCCACCGAATGTCTACTCCAGCTGGCATAGATTTCCGCGCCCTCGGAGATGAGGTAGTCCGCCCCGACCGGTCCGCCTCGACCGGTCCACGGATGGTTGAAGCAGCTTCGGGCTCAGCCCGGCGCGCAGGGATCCCCCGCCGCGCAGCATGTCGGGCTGAGCGTGACGTCGCCGACTGCGCCGCGCCTACCGCTGGCGCGCACCGGCCAACACTGCGTCTCGTGGAAACTCCACCGGCCGGGACGGACGTTTCCAGCCGTGGCGCCCCAGGTCGGCCGTTGACAGGCGTGACAGGAGGCCCCGCGCCGCCCTCGACGATCCCGGGATGATCGAGCAGCTCGTGGCGAACCGGCACGGCCCCTGACTCGAGTAGACCGTGGGCTGCGGGGAGGGGGGCTCACGGCAGCATGTGCCGCCATGCGTCGACTGTGGTCCACCGTCCCTTTCCGGCAAGCACTGTGGCTCTGCGGGGTTGGCGGGTGGAGGGGCGGGGCACAGGGGGCTGGGTAGGCACGGGCAGGGGCATGGACTGTTCAGAGACCAGGGTGGCCCTGATGATCACGGCGATCGCCAACGCCGCAGCCGTCCGTTCCACCACAGCCATTGCCGACGCACGCGATACGGCACGGGCCTTCCTCGAAGGTTTGCAGCAGCCGGACGTGGCCCCTGACGCGGCGAACACTGTGGTCTTGGTCGTGTCCGAGCTCGGGAACTGACTGCGCGTCCCGACACCAGGTCGCCGTTCACGATCCCAGCCGGCATCTGCCGCGCATGCGCGCCCCTGACCTGAACGGCAGCACCGGGGGCTTCGACCGGCCCGTGGTCACCCGCCTCGCCCACGCAACGGCGGTCACCCGCCGGACCCCGGCGGCAAGACCGTGAGCGCCTTCCTGGCCCGGTAGCGTCACCGCTCAAGGCGCAGCCTGACGAGTTGCTCGCTGGCGTCGGCGCCCCGGTGGAGTCCGACCAGAGCAATCAGAGTCCCTGACCGTGTCACCAAGGGCGCTGTCATCACCGGTCGCTGGGCCGTCGCAGCCACGTGAAGGCAGGGGGTGTCGGATGTGCTGACGGATTCCGCCCACCTGGACGAGTTCGCCGCCGTCTTCGACTCCCCCGCGAAGAAGGAGGGGCCGCCCACGCGTCTGCACTTCCATCTCGCCCAGATCCCGCAGGGCACCCTGCGGGTCCGGAGACGGGTGGAGGTACCGGGTTGCGATCGAGGATGTCAGCGCCTGGACCGTGGGCGACTTCAGCTGTTGCGACCACTGAGCGACGCCGACGGGAACCGGCTGCACGCAGTGTGGGCCCCACCGGCGTACCGGTCGGGCCCACACTGCTGGTCAGGTGTCGGCTCGTGTCTGTTTACCCGGTCAGACCGTGACGGGGGTGCCGAGCATCGCGGAGGCGTGCTGCATCGGGCTGAGAATGCCCAGGGGCGCCGCCTTGGGAACGGTGCGGCAGGTGAAGCCGAGCTGAGCCAGGGCCCGCAGGACTTCGGCGGCGCTGAAGTCACGACGGTCCTGGCGCGTAATGACCTGGCCGACCTGCTTGACGGGGTAGTGGCGACGGCCGATGATCACCGATTCGCTGGTGGCAGGTTCGGGCTTGATGCCCTTCATCGATTCCAGCACGCCGCCCTTGGTGAGCTCGAAGGGGAAGCGGGCGATGACGCAGCGCATGTGGCCTCACGGGGAGAAGGAAAGAACGGTCCGACCAGGGGTGAGGCGTTTCAGCGGGAGAGGGCGAGGAGGCCCGCGGCGCTGCCTTGCTCGTCGAGCACCGGCAGGACACCGAGCCGACGGGAGCGCATCGCGTGCTCGGCTTCGGCCATCGTGGTCACGGGTGAGGTGAACGAACCGTGGTCGCCCAGGATGTCGCGCAAGCGGACGCGGTCCGTGTAGTCGGAGCTGTCACGGACGGCGGCGAGTTCGGTACGGGTGACCAGGCCGGTGCACTGGCCGTCCTGGTCGCAGACCACCAGCCGGGCCGTGCGTGCGGCAGCCATGACGGCCAGCGCCACCTCGACGCTCATGTCGTCACAGACCTGCGGTCCGGCCGCGTCCATGACCTCCACCGCCGTCCTGTGCGCGGGGTCGGCGTCCGCCGGGCGGGGCTGCGTCTGAACCAGCGTCAAAGGGTGCCTCCTGCAGAGATGGGCCGGCTTCCTGATCACGAAAGTTCTAGGCCACCGCGCCGAAGCCGGACTGGCGTACGGGGGTGCGCCTGGTCGCCGAGGCGGGGCGGCGGCGGCCTCGGGAGGTGGCGCTGCGCTTGGGGCGTTCGACCACCGGTGCGGTGATGACGACCGGGATGCCGGACGGGGCCTGGGCGCCGGTGATCCGGTTCAGGGCCTCGTCGCCCGAGCGGATCTGGGTGGTCTGCGGCCGGATGCCGGCGTCCGACATCAGACGCACCATGCCTCGGCGCTGGTTCGGCGTGACCAGGGTGACGACGCTGCCGGACTCGCCGGCGCGGGCGGTACGGCCGCCGCGGTGGAGGTAGTCCTTGTGGTCGGTCGGCGGATCGACGTTGACGACCAGGTCGAGGTTGTCGACGTGGATGCCGCGCGCCGCGACGTTGGTCGCCACCAGCACGGTGACGTGCCCCGTCTTGAACTGCGCCAGCGTGCGGGTGCGCTGCGGCTGCGACTTGCCGCCGTGCAGCGCGGCGGCCCGAACCCCGCTGTTGAGCAGGTCCTGGGTCAGCCGGTCGACGGCGTGCTTGGTGTCCAGGAACATGATCACGCGGCCGTCGCGGGCGGCGATCTCGGTCGTGGCGGCGTGCTTGTCGGCGCCGTGGACGTGCAGGACGTGGTGCTCCATCGTCGTGACCGCACCGGCCGACGGGTCGACGGAGTGCACGACGGGGTCGGCCAGATAGCGGCGCACCAGAAGGTCGACGTTGCGGTCCAGAGTGGCCGAGAACAGCATCCGCTGCCCCTCCGGACGCACTTGGTCGAGCAGCGCGGTGACCTGGGGCATGAAGCCCATGTCGGCCATCTGGTCGGCCTCGTCCAGCACCGTGATGCCCACGTGGTTCAGCCGGCATTCGCCGCGGTCGATGAGGTCCTTGAGCCGCCCCGGCGTCGCGACGACGACCTCGGCGCCGCCGCGCAGCGCACTGGCCTGCCGGCCGATCGACATGCCGCCCACCACCGTGGCCAGCCGCAGCCGCACGGAGCGGGCATACGGGGTCAGCGCGTCGGTCACCTGCTGTGCCAGCTCACGCGTGGGTACGAGGATCAGCCCCAGCGGCTGGCGGGGCTCAGCACGCTGCCCAGCGGTACGCGCGAGCAGGGCGAGGCCGAAGGCGAGGGTCTTGCCGGAACCGGTGCGGCCGCGGCCCAGGACGTCACGGCCCGCCAAGGAGTTCGGCAGCGTCGCTCCCTGGATCGGGAACGGCACGGTCACACCCTGCCTGCCGAGTTCGGCCAGCAGCTGCTCGGGCATGTCGAGATCGGCGAAGCCCTCGACGGCGGGCAGCGCGGGGGTGATCGTCCTGGGCAGCGCGAACTCACCCTGCACTGCGGCGGGCCGACGGCCGTAACCGCCTGAGCGGACGGGGGCGCCGGTACGGCGCGGCGCCTGCGAGCCGTAGCCGCTGCCGCCCCTTCCGGCGTCGGCACGGCCGTCACGGGAGCGGGCGGGGCGGTCGTTCGTGTACGTGCGGTTCATGCGGAACCTTCCTCGATGTGGCACATATCAAGGAATTCCCGCAGCGATGAACGGCATGGAGAATTACAAGTATGGACCGGTGGCAAAAGAAAGCAGACTGGCCGGCGGAAACATCCGTGGGCACATGTGCTGAAACGGGTGACGCGATGGGGACCTTGCGATCCGGGCGCCGCCTGCGGTGCAGCGCTTCCGGATGCGTCTGCGCCCTGAGGGAGGAATCGCTTGTGGTGGTACTGCGGATTCCTCCGGGTCGTCCCGCGGGTGAAAGCCGCTGCGGGATACGCGTGCAGCTGGGGCCCGCACTCCGAAGGATGCGGGCCCCAGCTGCAAATTGTGCGTCAGCGTCAGGCCGGAACGATGTTCTCGGCCGTCGGGCCCTTCTGGCCCTGAGCGATGTCGAAGGTCACTTTCTGGCCCTCGAGCAGCTCACGGAAGCCCTGCGCGGCGATGTTCGAGTAGTGGGCGAACACGTCGGCGCCGCCACCGTCCTGCTCGATGAAGCCGAAGCCCTTTTCCGCGTTGAACCACTTCACGGTACCAGCAGCCATGTCATATCTCCTTCGGGGCAGTGCATCGGCGTCCGCACCGTGCGGGCGCCGTGTCGCCGCGATGATCACCCCGCCCGGAAATGACCGGAAATACAAAAGTGCTCCCGACCGGCAGAATCCTGGTGGGGGCACTTGAAGTTTTGGGAACCACAACTGCAACTGAGATCGACAGTAGCACGTCGGAGCGGTCCGTGTGCGTTGGATAATTCCACTCTGCTCTTCGCGGCAAAAAAACTCCCGCGGCGCGGCCCCCAATATCTGATCCCTCGGGAACAGATATTGATTCACTCGGAGTTTGACGTCTCAGGGAGAGGTGCCGACCGGCACGCTGCGCGACGGCCGGGGAAAAGCCGCTGCCGCCCAGGAAACGCAGCTGCGAGACCGTGGGATGACCACGCCGCAGCGGCTGCCGTTCACCGGTCCCGGATGAGCGAGCCCACCTCCTCAGTGTGGGTGAGGCGTCTGGTCATGAGGGTGACGGCGACCCAGGTGATCAGGCTCTCGGAGTGCTGGATGAGCCGTTCGTACTCCCGCGCATGCCGACGGAACGTCTTCGAGTACTACTCCGGCGGAGTGGCCAGGCAGGCCGACGGTGCGACGTGTGCTGATGACCGTCGGCTGAAGCGCCCGCGTCACATCAGACAGCCGGGCCGATAGGTCAGGGCACTTCTCCGGGCCCGTCGCAGATGCGGCTGCGTCTGCCTGGGATCGGAGGCCTCGCAGATCAGACGTTGATCCCGAATCAGCCGCAGGCCCACTGGGGCGCCGCCGTAGCGGATGGCGTTGGTGACCAGCTCGCTGACGATCATCTCTGTGGTGAACACCAGATGGTCCAGCCCCCAGGAGGTCAGCCGGTCGGCGACTTGACGGCGTATCCCTGCGACGATGCTGGGGTCGGCGGCCAGCTCCCAGGTGCCAGTGGCATCTTCGGGAAGTTGGCGCACCTGGGTCACCAGAAGTGCCAGGTCGTCGTCCAGGGGCTCCCGCAGAAGTTTCTCCAGAATGCGGCCACCGATTTCCGTGACGCCGGCGGGATGCCCCAGGCGCGAAGCCGGGTAGAAACGCGGTGTCCGGGAACGGCGCGGGTCAGGCGGTCAGGGCCTGGTCGACGGCGGGATGGCAGCCGATGACCTCGTCCAGGCCGACGATCTCAAGGAGCCGTAGCACCGATTCCTGGGCGCCGGCAATACGCACCCATCCCTGATCGTCACTCGCGGCCTGGTGGACGGCGACGTTGCTGCCGCTGGAGTCCATGAAGGTCACGCCGCTGAGGTCCGCCACGGTCCGCAGGGGCGCCGCGCCGTCGCAGGACAGGAGGGCCTCGCTGAGCATGTCCTTGACGGCGTGGTCGATCTCGCCGCGCAGGGTGACCACCCGGATGCCGTCGACGGTGGTGTGGACGATCGACAGCTGGCCGGGCCGGGCTGCTCCGCGGGTGTCTGTCGCCGTTTCCTCGACCGTGCTCGCTGATGGGACTCAAGGCCCCGGCGCGATAGTGCGCCGGTAGCCTGCGTCGATGCTACGGCGCACACGTGTGCGGCCCGTTATGCGGTTCTCACGACAGCCCCTATGAGCGGGGTCCTGGCTGTAGCTGTTTGACCAGGTGGAAGACCTCCCGGGCCGCATAGCGCTTGAGGCGACGAACGATTCGTCATGCGAAGCCACCTCGTCGGGCAGTCGACGGACTGCCATACGTGAGCGGATGTTGGCCGCCGCTTCCTGCCGCAGGCCCAAGTACCGTGCAGGGCACCGCACATGCGCGCGCCACCGCGTTCTGGCACTGTCCACACCCTAGGTATGGGCGACTTCCGGCCGTCCGTCGGACTGGGCAAAGGACTATGCTGCTGTACGGACGTCCCAGACCCCGGCGGCTCGTCGTTTCACGACACAGATGGCTGAAGGGAGCGGGCCTTTCGTCCGTCACCCGGCGCATCCCTGGAGGGAACTGGGTGGGTCCCCTGTCCTGTTGCACAGGCCCTCGGACCGGCCGTCGTTCCGCCTCCTTCGAACGTACGCCCCTGCCGACAGCGCGCCAAGGGGGCCGGGAAACCCGGCGTCCCATCTCGCTGCCGGATGGTCTTTGGAACGAGGCGTCATGCCGCTCCCACAGCTCACCGTCTACCGTCACAACCGACGGAACAGGGCGCTGATCACCCTGGCCGGTGATATCGGCCTGGAATCGGCACCGCTGCTGCGCGCGGCACTGGCACAGTGCTTGAGCGACGGCATCCGCATCGTCGATGTCGACCTCACCCTCGTGACCTTCTGCGACTGCAGCGGCCTCAACGCCTTCCTCTACGCCGCGCAGCGGACCATGGAGGCCGACGGGATCCTGCGACTGCACAACCCGCCGCGGTCACTGGGGCGGATCCTCGACCTCACCGGCTGCGGGTTCCTGCTTCTCGGCCTTCCGCTCGGGCGTCGGTCACCGTCTCTCGGGGACGTCCCTGCCTCGGCCGCTCCAGCCCTGCCGCACCGGAATGTTCCGCTGATGCCTGTCCTCTCGGGCGATGCGTGGTGAAGGCCCAGCCGAGGCAGGGGCAGCCGCACAAGCCCCTTGCAGGTGAGCCGTCCATCATGGACACGGTGCGGTTGCGCCGCGTGAACCGCTGGCTGGCGCAGGGCCTGGGCGGGGAGCTGGCGGATCTGTACGTCGACTCCCGCGAGACGTCCGCCCCTGAGGCGTACCCCAGCCGCAGCCGCCAGGACTTCCTGAACCGTCTCACCGGCGATATCCGCCGGCCGGGGTTCGCCATGGTGATCGCGGAGACGGACCACCTGGTGGGATGCATCTTCGGGTTCCCGGTGGGCAGCGACGGCTTCTGGTGGCTCGGGTTCGACGGAGCACTGCCGCAGAGCATCGAGCAACTCACCGCGTCCGGCGGCGTCTTCGCGATCACCAGCATCCTGGTCCAGCCACACCTGAAGGACCAGGACGTGGCCTGCCGGTTGCAGGAGCGGCTGCTGAGCGACCACCAGGCGTCACTCGGCGCCACCCTCGTGGATCAGGACGATCGCCGGACCCTCGCCTCGCTCCGCTCCTGGGACTGGCTGGACATCGGAGAGGTGTGGCGGCGGTCCCGACCATGTTCCGTGCGCTGGTGTTCCCACTCGGGGAACGCACCACGGCGAGGCTGGAGGGACTGGCACACCACGCCTGGCCCCGGTGGCCCGGATGAAGTCCGACAGCCGCTCGGCCCGCATCCAGGCGCTGGTCGCCGATCAGGCGGCCCGACGCGGCGCCCGGGTCGGCGTGGTGGACGTGTGCACCGCGGCCGTGGCCGCGCTCCCGGTCGGCGGGGCCGGACTGTCCGCGATGTCCCGGACCGCGGCAAGCCATCCGCTGTGCAGCACCGACATCATCAGCGAACAACTGGAGGAGCTGCAGCTCACCCTGGGCGAGGGGCCCTGCGTGGACGCCTTCACCCATGGCTCGGCGATCCTCACGCCCGATCTGCTGACCGGTGCACTGCAGGACCGTTGGACCGTGTTCACGGATGCGGCCCTGGAAGCCGGAGCCCGCGCGGTCTTCGCGCTCCCCCTGCAGATCGGGGCGATCAGCCCGGGAGTGCTGGACCTGTACGCCGACGTCCCCACCGTGCTGGACGCCGAGGAACTGGCCGACGCACTGGCGTTCGCCGATCTCGCGACGCTGCTCCTGCTCGATGCCCGTATCGACGAGACGGGCGTACCGGTCGACGGAGCACTGGAAGATCGAGGCTTCGAGGACCTTGGCGGCTACCGGGCAGAGATCGACCAGGCCACCGGCATCCTCACCGTCCAGCTCGGCGTCGGCATCGACGAAGCCTTCGTACGGCTGCGCGCCTACGCCTATGCGCAGGGACGCCGACTCGGCGACGTGGCCGCCGACGTGGTGGCCCACCGACTCCGCTTCTTCCCGGACACGGAACCGGAACGGACCGACGAGGAAACCTGACGCACCGGCGCCATCCGAGGAACGTGCTGCACTTCCCGCCCCCTCCCGGCGGGACTGGTCTCAATCGAGGGTGTTCACGATGAATCAGCAGCTTTTGGCCAAGACCTTCGTCGAGCTGGCGGACAACCTGGTCGCCGACTTCGACCTGATCGACTTCCTGCGCCTGCTGACCGACCGCTGCGTCGGCATCCTCGGCGCCAGCGCGGCCGGGGTCCTGCTCGCCGACCGGGACGGCAAACTCCGCGTCATGGCCGCCTCCGACGAACAGGTACGTCTGCTGGAGCTCTTCCAGCTCCAGAACGACCAGGGCCCCTGCCTGGAGTGCTTCCGCACCGGCACACCGGTGATCGTCCCCGACCTGACCCGGGAGATCGACCGCTGGCCGCGCTTCGTCACGGCAGCCCACCGCAGCGGATTCGGGGCCGTCCAGGCCCTGCCCATGCGCCTGCGGGAGGAGGTCGTCGGCGCCCTGAACCTCTTCCGCGCCACCCCCGGCCCCTTCGACCCGGCCTCCACCCTCATCGCCCAGGCCCTGGCCGACGTCGCCACCATCAGCCTCCTGCAACAACGCACCACCCACCGCAGCACCGTGCTCAACGAGCAACTGCAGACGGCGTTGAACAGCCGCGTGCTGATCGAGCAGGCCAAGGGGAAGCTCGCCGAACGTCAGGGCAGCGACATGGAACAGGCTTTCACCACCCTGCGTAGTTACGCCCGGGCGCACAACCGCCGCCTGTCCGATCTGGCCCGCGCCGTCATCGACGATTCCGAGCCCCTCCCCGGCCTAGTGGCCTGACACTGTCGCCGCGGCGGTGACCGCACGCAGCGGCCCGGGCACGAAGAACCACGCCCGGATCACGGGCCGTGCTTCTGGAGGCGCGGTGCTGGCGATGCGCCGCTGCCGGCTGAAGCTGTGGTGCGGCGTCGGCTGCGGGGCTGATCCCGGGATCCGGGCCCTCGCCCTCGGCTGTCTCGCCGGACCGCACCGCCGTCCCCGCTGCTGTCGCAGTCCACGCGGCGCAGTACAGCAGCAGCCTTGCCATGAGATTGATCCACAGCACGACGGCGACCGGCACGGCGAAGGCACCGTACATGCTCTTGCCCGCAACACCCTGCAGGTAGCCGGTCAGCAACCACTTGAGCAGTTCGAAGCCCACCGCACCGATCAGGCCGGCGACCACGACCGCACGCCGTCCGGGATGCACCCGCGGCAACCGGGTGAGCATATAGAGCAGCAGCAGGAAGTCGACAACCAGGGCGATGGCCAGGCCCGCGAAGAACAGCAGAGCCCACCCCGCCCTCGATACCGGCCTTGTCGGCGGCCCATCCGACGGCGCTGTTCGCGAACACCGAACTACCGATCGCGACCAGCCCGACCACGCCGAGGCCGACCAGCACCATGGAGTCCTTGAACTTGAGCAGGAACGGATTGCCCGGGTCCTGCTCCTGCTCCCACACCGCGCGCAGGCTGCCGCGCAGGGCGCCGACCCAGTTGATGCCGATCATGAGCAGCAGCGCGCCCGCGATCAGCCCCGGATCCGGCATGCGCGACGAGACTGTCCAGGTCCAGCAGGTCGGAAAGGCCCGGCACCTGGTCGGCGATCTTGTCCTGGAGTTTCCCGAGCTGGTCCTCGCTCAGCAGCGTGGCGCTGATCGCCGCGCCCACGGTGATCAGCGGAAAGAGCGCGACGAAACTGGTGAAGGTGACGGCCGCGGCAAGCCGGGCCCAGTGGACGGCATCCAGCCGCTCGAACGCCCGCCAAACGTGCGCCGAAGACGACGACGCCCACACCGACCAGCCAGGACTGGATGACCAGGACGGTTCCGAAGGGGCCGTAGGCGACGGCACTGGATGCGATCAGGGGTGAGAAGACGAGCCGGGAGAAGACCCGAGCGGAATCGTGAGGTGTGGGGCCGACGTCGATGGTCATCACCTTGCGCGTCACCGCACAAGGTTCAGGGCGCCCTTGAGCCGATCAAGGGGTCAAGTCGACGCTGGTACGCCCGGCACTGAACACGTTCGGGCCCGGTGCGCGCCAGTCTGCTACGACTCCTTGCCCACACGGACACCAGACACGCTGTCGCCCTCTGCGGTGCCCGCACGGCGGCGTAGCGCCCACAACGCGACGGGGGCTCCCGCCCCGACAAGCACGGATGCCAGACACAGGCCGGCCTGATAGCCGGAGAGAAAGGCGTCCGAGTCAGAGGCGCCGGCGGAGGCTGCAGCATGCTCGACAAAGGTCACGACCGCCCCCACAAAGGCGATGCCGAAGACTCCGGAAGCCTCACGGACGGCGCTGAACAGCCCCGCGGCAATACCGGAGAGGTGATCGGGCGAGGATTCCAGGGCACGGGTGGTCAGCGGAACGGCCAGCGCGGATCCGAAACCGATGGCCGAAAGACCAGGCAAAATATGGGCCAATCTCCCTCCAGAGCTTCCCAGCGCGACCATCAACAAGCCGAGACCAACCATAAGTAGACCCACGGCGGAGATACGCCCGTCCCCCCAGCGGCGGGCAAGCCGGGCAATGAATGGTGCGGTAGCGAGCAGGGACAAGGCCACGGGTGTAAAGGTCAGCCCGGCCGTGGTCGGGGTGAGTCCAAGGCCGTTCTGCAGAAATTGCGAAGTGAAAAAATAGACGCCGCTCACACCCAGACCCCATAGCAGTTGAGTGATGATTCCGCCGATGAAGGGGCGTTTTCGGAAGAGTAATCGCAGGGCGGCATTCCGACGCAGGGTCAGTTCGCACGTCAGGGCGACCATCGACGCCACGGCAATGATCCCGGAGGTTGCCGCAGGAAGGCTGTCGAACCCCCTCTCAGGTCCCTCGATGAGGAAGTAGGCCAGAGTCGCCAGCGACAGACAGGCCAATGCGACGATGCGGAGAGGGATGGTGGCCAACGGTGTGGACGCGACACGGGACCCGGAGGCGGGGCGGGGAACAGAGACGAAACCAACGAGGAGACTCGTACATCCCAGTGGCGCGTTCATGACAAAGAGCCATTGCCAGCCCAGGTGCTGTGTCATGACGCCGGAGACAACTGGCCCGCAAGCCAGCGCCGAGGCCAAAGCAGCGGTGATGGCGCTGAAGCCGGCGTTGCGTGCGCGAGGCGGGAGATCGTGTGACAGGACCGCCAGTGAGGCCGGCAGGATCAGTGCCGCACCGACTCCTTGCAGCCCGCGGAAAGCGATCAGCGTCACCCCTGCCGTTGCTGCTCCGCACCCGCCCGAGGAGACGGTGAAGAGCGCGACGCCCAGCAGCAGAGTGGCGCGCCGCCCGATGGTGTCAGCCAGGTGCCCGCCCAGCAGGAGCGAGCTGGCGAGCGTAAGCGGGTAGATGACCGCTACCCACTTCAAGTCGGTGTCATCGAGTGCGAGTTCGGCACGGATTTGGGGCAGTGCGACGTTGACGATGGTGTTGTCCAGCGCTGTCATGAATGACGGCAACAGAACGGCCATGAGGATGGCGAGGGCACGCGGTCGACTCATCAAACCTGTCTTGGGCAGCTGGTAATTCGATTGGGAGTGACGTTATTCCACCCCATCCTGCATATTGCCCTCGGCTTACATCAAGCACCACCCACATAGCGGAAATTACGGCATCTGGCACGCCGCCTGGACATCCTACTGAATGGCCTCTTCATTCCGGCTTCTGGCCCACCACTCGGCGTGTCACCGGAGGCCCGGTACGGCTCCGTGTTTGACTGATCGCGGCAACTGACGCGTTTATGTGAAGGCGGTGATGGGCGGCATGGCCGTCATCAGGTCGCCCAATGGCCTATCGGCCGAAGAGTCCATTCCTGCCCGGCGGAACGAAGGTTCGGTGACTCAGTGCTGTCAACCATGAGGGACACGATCAGCCACCATCTCGCTCAGGCCGCAACCCAGACGCCGGACGAGAGAGCGTTCACCTTTGTGGACTTCAGCACCGACAGCAACGGGATCCCCTCCACTTTGACCTGGCGCCAACTCGACAACCGGGTCCGCACCACCGCGACGGCTCTGCGCCACGCGGGCGTGGCCGACGAGCGCGTGGCCATCGTGGCACCCCAGAACCTGGACTACGTCGTCGGCTTCCTCGCTGCCGCATGCGCCGGAGCGATCGCCGTGCCTCTGTTCCCTCCGGCTCTGCCCGGTCATGCGGAGAAACTCGCCGCCTCGCTCACCGACGCCGACCCGGCACTCGCCTTCACCAGCCCCGAAACCCAGCAGGCTGTGGAGACGTTCTGCGCCGACCGGGCCGGATCCCGCTTGCGCGTGGTCACCGAACAGGGGCTGCTCGCAGAGTTCGGCCCCGGGGCGGCGACTGCGGCACCGTCGAGCGGTGAGACTTTCCATCCGCAACCCGACGACTGTGCCTACCTGCAGTACACCTCGGGCTCCACCCGCATGCCGTCCGGCGTTGAGATCACCCACGCCAACGTCTGCGCCAACGCACGCCAGGCGCTGGATGCGTACGACATCCGCGCAGGGCGCAACTGCACCGTCGGCTGGCTTCCGCTGTACCACGACATGGGCCTGGTTCTCGCGATCGTGCTGCCCCTCGTCGGCCGCGTGCACTCCGTCCTCATGGAGCCCTTGGCCTTCGTACAGCAACCTGTCAGGTGGCTGCGCCTGCTCAGCCGACACCCGGGAGCACTCACCGCCGCCCCCAACTTCGCCTACGACTACTCTGCGCGCCGCGTCACCGACGAGGAGCGCAGCGAGCTGTCACTGGGCTCGGTCGCAGCCATGGTCAACGGCAGTGAACCCATCGCGGAGCAGACCCTGCGACGGTTCCACGACGCCTTCGCTCAGACTGGCATGGCCCGAACAACCATGCGCCCGTCCTACGGCCTGGCCGAGGCGACCGTGTTCGTCTCTGCCTCACCGGCCGGCGAGGAACCGACCGTCACCTGCTTCGATCGAGACGCGCTCGCGGAGGGAACCGCCCGTGTGGTCGAGCCCACCGACGCAGGAACGGTGACCCGCCTGGTCGCGTGCGGACGCCCCACCGAGCAAGAGATCGCCATCGTCGACCCGGTGACTCGCGTTCGTCTGGAGGGCGGCAGGGTCGGCGAGATCTGGCTCCGCGGACCCAACATCGGACGCGGCTACTGGAGACGCCCGCAGCAGAGCGAAGCCACTTTCCGTGCGACCCTCCAGGGCGACGACTCGAGTGACCGTACTCACCACTGGATGCGCACCGGCGATCTCGGAATGTGGCACGACAAACAGCTCTACATCACCGGCCGCATCAAAGACCTCGTGATCATCGACGGTGCCAATCACTATCCGCAAGACATCGAGCAGACCGTCGAAAGCGCCCACCCGGCAATCCGCCGCCATCACACCGCAGCGTTCGCCGCGTCCACAGACGGCGGGGAACGCCTGGTCATCGTCGCTGAGCATGCCCGTGACCTTGCCGAACCCCACAGCGTCCTGGACGAGGTAACACGCGCCGTCCGGGCGGCAGTTGCCAACAGCCACGCCATTGCCGTCCACGACTTCGTCCTTGCCCGGCCTGGCACTGTTCCCCACACCACCAGCGGCAAGGTTGCCCGCAGCGCATGCCGGGAGCACTACCTCGAGGGCGCCTGGAGCTCCGGCACTGTGACGCAGAAGGAGACGGGCACCGTATGACGCAACCAGGCCGACACCAGGAGCAGGGCGACGACACCCGAACCCCCAGCACAGCCAGTCGCCCCGGACCGGGCGCTGTTGAACTGCGAGAAGCACTGCTGCAGCTTGTCTCAGACCTCAGCGGCACCCCTGCGGAGCAACTCGACGATGCCCGTCCACTGGCGGAGTACGGTCTCACCTCCCGCGACGCCGTCGGACTGACCGGCCACTTGGAGCAGCTGCTGGACCGTTCGCTGTCCACCACCTTGCTGTGGGAACACCCGACCATCGGGCAACTGGTCAGCGCCTTGACCACCTCCGAAGCGGACCAACAGCCGGACACGTCCGGCGACGCGGCGGTCGCTGCCGGCACCGGCCAGGACACCATCGCGATCATCGGCATCGGCTGCCGCCTGCCCGGAGGCATTCACGGACCGGACACGTTCTGGGAACAGCTCCTGGCAGGGACGGACACGGTCAGCCAGGTACCCGACGGACGCTGGCGCAACTTCTCCGGCACAGCCGCCGACGTCACCGCCCTGATGGCGTCCACCACCCGGTGGGGCGCCTTCCTCGACGACATCGAAGGATTCGACGCGGACTTCTTCGGCATCACGCCGCGCGAGGCTGAAGTCATGGATCCCCAGCAACGGCTGCTGCTCGAAGTCAGCTGCGAGGCACTGGACCATGCGGGAGTACCGGCCCACACCCTCCAAGGCACTGCCACCGGCGTCTACGTCGGTCTGAGCGCTCTCGAGTACGGTCATCTGACCACCGCAGACCCGACCCGCCTCACCCCGTGGACCAGCACCGGGGCAGCCGGCAGCATCGCCGCCAACCGAGTGTCCTACCTGTTCGACCTTCGCGGCCCCAGCGTCACCACCGACTCAGCCTGCTCGTCGTCCCTCGTGGCCGTGCATCTGGCCTGCCGCAGCCTACGCGCGCGCGAGTGCGACGCCGCACTGGCGGCCGGAGTCAACGTCCTCCTGTCCCCGTCGGTCACGGCCTCGTTCGAGCAAGCCGGAGCGCTGGCCGCGGACGGCAGGTGCAAGCCCTTCGACGCGTCCGCGGACGGCATCACCCGCGGCGAAGGCTGCGGCGTCGTCGTTCTCAAGCGCCTTGCCGATGCCGAGCGCGACGGCGACCGAGTCCTGGCCGTCATCAGAGGCACCGCCGTCAACCAGGACGGCCGGTCAGCGGGCCTCATGGCACCCAACCCGACAGCCCAGGAAGCGCTGCTGCGCGACGCCCTGCGCGACGCGCAGCTCGAACCCGGCGACGTCGACTACGTCGAAACGCACGGAACCGGGACCCTGCTGGGGGACCCCATCGAGGCAACTGCCCTGGGAGCAGTCCTCGGCCGCGGCCGGCAGCCCGAGCAGCCCCTGCTGATCGGATCGGTCAAGAGCAACCTGGGCCACCTTGAGGGCGCCGCTGGCATCATCGGTTTGATCAAGACCGCACTGGCCCTGCACCACAGCCGCATTCCGGCCAGCCTGCACTTCCACACCCCCAACCCCCACATCGACTTCACCGAGCTGGGCCTACGCGTGGTCACCGAGCCGACCGTCTGGCCCACTCCTTCCCAGCGCCCCGGACGCGCCGGCGTGTCCGCCTTCGGGTTCGGCGGCACCAACGCCCACGCCGTACTCGAGCAGGCTCCGCCAGCCGCACCCGCGGCCCCCTCGCCCGCCGACGGCGAAGACAACCGCCCGCACATCCTGGTGGTGTCCGCCCGGTCCGCCGACAGGCTCGCCGACAGCGCCGCGAGCCTGTCGCGATGGGTCGCCGACGACGCACCCGCACTCACCGACATCGCCCACACCCTGGCCCGGCGGCGCCGTGGGCCATGCTGCGCCGCCGTCGTCGCACGGACCCACCGCGACGCGGCCACCAAGCTCGCCGCGCTGGCCCGCGACGAAACGGTCCCCGGCCTGGTCACCGCCTGCGCCGATGCCACAGCAGCCCGGCCCGGCACCGACCGCCGACCGGTCTTCGTCTTCTCCGGCTACGGCTCGCAGTGGGACGGCATGGGGCGACGCCTACTGACCGATGATCCACTCTTTGCCGCCCAGATCTCCGCGCTCGACCCGGTCTATCTCGCCGAGACCGGATCCTCACTGACCGACATGCTCACGCGCACCGATCCCGGCCGGTCAGTGGACCAGACCCAGCCGCTGCTCTTCGGAATCCAGCTGGCCCTGGCAAGGACAATCCAGGCTTACGGCGTGGAACCCGCCGCCGTCATCGGTCACTCGATGGGCGAAGTCACCGCCGCCGTCGTCGCAGGCGCCCTGGACGCCCGCGACGGACTCCGTGTCATCAGTCGCAGATCAGCCCACCTCGCCACCATCGACTCCTCACACGCCGGTGCCATGGCCGCGGTGCACCTGCCGACGGACGTCCGGGACGAACTCCTCAGCCGCTTCCCCGGAGTCGAGGTCGCCGTTCACTCCTCGCCGCAACGGTGCACCGTGGCCGGCCCCGCCCAAGCGGTGCGCGACCTGGTGAACGAATTGACCGAACGGGGGCACCTGGCTCGCCTGCTCCAGGTGGGCGGCGCCGGGCACTCAGCCGCCGTCGACCCGATCCTCCCCTCGCTGCGCGAAGACCTCTCCTCGCTGCAACCGCGCACCTCCTCAACGCCCTGGTACAGCACCGTCGTGGACGATCCCCACGCACGCCCGGCAGCCGATGCCGGCTATTGGTGCGCCAACGTGCGCCGCCCTGTGCGCCTGCAACAGGCAGTGACCGCGGCCGCCGAAGACGGCCACACCCTCTTCCTGGAGATCTCGCCCCACCCCACCGCCGTGGTCCCGCTCACCGAAACACTCGAAGCGACCCCGGCGGGCGTGCAGGCCCTGGTCGTCCCGACCCTGCACAAGAAGGCCGACGAAGCCGTCGACGTACGCGTTGCACTGACGAGGCTGCACTTCGCGGGCGTCACGATGAACACCGAGCGGCTGTGGCCCGCCGGTACGCGCACCACCCTCCCAACCCCCGCCTGGCGTCACGAACGGTTCTGGTTCGCCCGCAACGCAACCTCCACCGCGACGGGCGGCCATCCCCTGCTGGGCGGGCGTGCCGAGGACCCGAGGACCGGCACCGTGCTGTGGCAAGGAGACATCGGCACCCGTCGGCACGGGCCCCGGCGCATGCTCCACGACAGAGCGGTGCTGACTCTCGCGTCCGCCGCAGAGCTGATGATCGAAGCCGGACTGGAACTCTGGGCAGGAGCGGGCATCACCCGCCTCGGCATTGAGGATCTGAAGATCCACCAGTGGCTCGCCATTGCCAGCAGCACACCCCTGACCACGGTGTGGGAACCTGCCTCCGACACGCATGGAACCGTCACCCTCCATGCCCGCGGCGCCGATGGCACTTGGCGCTGCCACGCTTCGGCCCGCATCACTCGCGATCCCGAAACCCCAGATGAGCACCACACCGACACGAATCAGACACCGGCCTTCGTCCAACACTTCGCCTCCGAAGATCTGCAGCAGCCACATCGGCCGGCCTACGCGTACCTGCTGAACGCCATGCTGGAAGCGCCGGCTGCCGCAGGCACGACACCAGCCGGTGACAACACCGTCCGGGCCACCGTGCAGGCCGCCCCCGTAGGTGTACGGTCCTTGCACGTCACAGCCCCAGGCATCCTCGACACCGGATACGACATCCACTGCACGCCTGCCGCGGGCGCCGACTCGTCGGACACCGACATCGCCCAATGGCATGTCATCGCCCAGGGCGGAGCGACCAAGATCACCGCCTGGCACGTTCAGTTGCGTCCCATCGAGGCACACGAGGTGCCTCGGCCCCTTGAAACGTTCACCTACGAGATCCTGTGGGAGAAGTCCACCGCCCCCCTGCCCCTGGACCTTCGCCGCGCCTTGCTCGTCAGCGACGAGACGAACGCCGCAGGTGGCATCACGGCCTCCCTCGTGTCAGCCCTGGAATCCCAGCATGTCAACGTCACAGTGGCCGACGCCCAGGACGACACCGTCGACACCGTGCTCGACACATGGCTGCACAACCCGTCGGACGGCCCGAGCGCCGTTGTCCTGCTCCTGCCTCAGCAGGAACGCCATGACGACATCCGGCCTCTGCACACGGCAGCGCGACTGGCCCGCTGCCTCGCGCGGAACACGCACCAGCCCTCGCCACGCCTGTGGATGACGACCGTACTGGCACAGTCGACAGCACCCGGAGAACCCGGAACGCCACATCTTGCCTGCCTTCGCGGACTCGTCCGCGTCCTGGGACTCGAACACCCCCACCTGCGGGCCACGCTGGTAGACATCGACAACCAGCCCGGCGCAGTCGACGACCTCGTCCAGGAACTCCTCGCCAATGGCGACGACGACGAGATCGCATGGAGGGCCGGCACACGTCTCACCGCCCACCTCTCGCACGCCGACCTCACCGCACAGCGCAACGAGCAGGTGGCATTCACACGTCCCGACGGCGCCTACATCATCACTGGTGGCCTTACCGGACTCGGCCTTGCCACAGCACGTCGACTCGCCGAGCAGGGCGCCGGCCGTATCGTCCTCAACGGACGTCGAGCCCCCGGCCCCGCAACCCAGGCCGTCCTAGCCCAACTGCAGGCTCAGGGCACCGCCGTCGCCGTCGTCCAAGGAGACATCGCAGAACCCGATACCGCCCCGACCCTGGTGCGCGCAGCCCTCGCCGAAGGCCACACCCTGCGCGGAATCGCACACTGCGCCGGCGTCCTGCACGACCGCATGATCACGGACCTCGAGCCGGCGGACATCGATACCGTGCTGCGGCCAAAGGTCGTCGGAGCCCGGAACCTGGAGGCGGCCGTCGCAGCCCACGACCTGGACTGGTGGGTGTCCTACAGCTCCGCCGCCGCCCTTCTCGGCTCACCAGGACAGGCCGCCTACGCAGCCGCCAACGCATGGCTCGACTCCATGGCTCACCACCGCAGGGCCTCCGGTCGGCCGGCGACCGCCATCGCCTGGGGCCCCTGGGAGAACGTCGGCGGAACGGCCGGGAACCCGGCCCTGGCCCTGGAGCCCATCCGCCTGGCTGAGGGTATGGACGCCCTTCAGCCGCTCGTCACCCTCAACCGGGCCCACATCGGTGTCGTCCACCTCAACACCGACCGCGTGCTGATGGCGTTTCCCGGCCTGTCAACGGTCCCGTTCTTCACCAACATCCTCCAGGACAGCGCTCCCGGGGCCGACGACTGGGTGGGCCCTGCCGGCATCGCAGCCCTCGGAAGCTCAGCCACGCAGAAGGTGTACGCGCGCCTGGTGAAGACAACAGCGGCCATCATGGGATTCAGCGCCCACGAACTCAGCGAGACGACCGCGCTGACCGCTCTCGGGCTGGACTCCCTGATGACCGTGCGGATCGCCAACGCCGCCCGCCATGACTTCGGCGTCGACCTGCCCACCCCCTGCCTGCTGCGCGGCGCCTGCCTGCGCGAACTCGGCGACACTGTGCTGGAACAACTCGGCCTCGACGCCTTGATGCCGGGCACCGCCTCCGCACCGGTAACGCCGGACAGCACCCAGCAGACACATCCCTCCACACCGCGGCTGCCCACCTCCCTCGCCCCCCGAGACGCCGCCGAGCGCCTGGTCG
This sequence comes from Streptomyces sp. NPDC050263, assembly GCF_040655955.1. Classification (NCBI taxonomy): domain Bacteria; kingdom Bacillati; phylum Actinomycetota; class Actinomycetes; order Kitasatosporales; family Streptomycetaceae; genus Streptomyces; species Streptomyces sp. NPDC050263. The sequence continues at coordinate 27,065 of NZ_JBFAKW010000107.1, forward strand.
CGGGGGCCTGGGCCGAAGTCCTGCACCGCGGGCCCAGAGACATCCGCGAGGACTTCACCGCCGCCGGTGGCGATCACCACGCCGCCGAGTCCATGACGGACGTCATCCGCCAACGCCTGGACAACGACGCCCAGCTGAGCCTGACGGCCGAAGCCATCCTCGCCCACCACACCGTCGCAGCCATCGCCGAACTGATCCGACCCGTGGTCAACCGAACCGGCCAGTCGCCGGTTACCACCCTGCGCCCAGCACCCGCCGGGACACAGCGGCCCGCGCTGTTCACGTTCCATCCCGCTGGCGGACCGACGTCGGTCTACCTGCCGCTGACGCAGCTGCTCCCGGCCGGACAGGCCGTGTACGGGCTGGAACGCGTCGACGAGTTGAGCACCGTGGAGGGCAAGGCGGCTCACTACCTCACGCTCATCCGTGACATCCAGCCGGAAGGGCCCTACCACCTGCTCGGCTGGTCCTTCGGCGGATGCCTCGCCTACGAAGCGGCCCGCCAACTGACCGAGGCAGGACAGGACATCGGGCTCCTGGGGCTGATCGACACCATCCTGCCCGCCGCCCTGCCGGAACAGGAATCACCACAACTCCTGCTTGAGCGCTTCGGGCGTTTCGCCGAGTACATCGAGAAGACCTACGGCCACCGTCTGGACCTGCCCTACGACGAACTGTCGGCCACGCCGGACGAACAGCAGATCGACGTGGTCATGCGGCTCGTCGCCGACGCCGGCCTCGACATGAGCCCAGGGATCATGGAGCACCAACGGACCTCCTACATCGATGCCCGCGTCGGCGAGCGATACCTCCCCCACCCCTACGACGGCCATGTCGTGCTCTATCGCGCCCAGCGGCCGCAGCAGCTCACCACCGCCCTGGACCCGCGCTATCTCCGTCAGGAAGCAGACCTGGGCTGGGCGCCACTGTGCCGGTCCCTCGAGATTGTCCCCGTCGAGGGCGACCATCTCTCCGTCATCGACCCGCCTCACGTCCTGACCATCGCGCAGCACGTCGCCCGCGCCATCACACCGCCCACCCGGTGACCCCCGCCCGAGCCTACGAGAGATCACTCGTGCCGCGTCCCGCCCAACGCCTGTCCTGTCTTTCCGAACCAGCCCCCTCATGACCCGTCCCCCGACGCTCGCGCGCTGCCGCCTGCGCAACAAGCCCAGAAGGCGATTCGAACACTCCCTGCTGATCTGTTCGGGCATGTGCTGGTGGTCGGTCGATGTTTCCGATTCCGTCGTGGTGGTCCAGGCCCACGCTCACTCCCGTACTCCACAGGGTGTACGGGATGCGGCACGCTGAGCGAGTGGTGCCACAGCCGCTGTGCGCGCACCTCGCCGATGCCGCGCTCGGCGGCCACCGGTCCGGATGGACCTGAGCGTGCACCGTCTGTACAGCGAGAACATGGCCTGTCCGAAGGTTGCATCCAAGGCGGTGGAGGCCGCCCTGTCTCAGACGACCGCTCGCCCCGGCGAGGCCCAGGCGGCGAAGCTGACACGCGACCCGGCTGACCAGTTGCTTGTCCTGGACGAGCGGATCAAGAACAACGACCGGGAGATCCGCGAGACGTGCCGCCTCGACGAGCGTGCCGAGATCATCGAGTCCCTGCCTGGCATGGGCCCGATCCTGGGCGCCGAGTTGGTCGCCGTTGTCGGAGACCTTTCTGCATACCGGGACGCCGACCACTTCGCCTCACACGCGGGCCTGGCCCCGGTGCCCCGCAACGCACCGGCAACAACCACCGGCCCAAACGCTACAACCGCCGCCTGCGCCGGCTGTTCTACATGTCCGCGCAATCCGCGAAGATGCGACCAGGACCGTCCCGGGACTACTACCTCAAGAAGCGAGCCGAGGGGCTGCTCCATACTCAGGCGCTACTCGCTCTGGCCCGCCCCCGGTCGATGTGCTCTGGGTGATGCTGCGCGACAAGAGGCTGTTCACCTCTACCCCGCCGGTCCCGCAGACGGCTGGACACGCTCATTGAGATTCCACTCGACCAGGGCGGGTGGGAGGTCGAGTGCGGCAGGACAGGAAACCAACGGAACTCCTGTGCCTGTGGGTCGAGACTTCGAACACCTCCCCCAACCGCACGGGATCCTCGTGCGTTACGTGCCTTGCCGCCGTCACCCGGTCATTGGCCACGCCGAAAGAGCCACTGACCAGGACATGTTGATCTCCTCGCTGCTGGCGTCCTCGGCGACCACGCCTTTCCAGCAGGGCTTGTAAGACACGCGCTTCCCGCCCAGATCACCCCTCGAACTGCTCACGTAGTGGCTCGGGGTACGCCGAACCTGCCGACCGGCAGGAACGGCCCGATGAACTTCCACTCTCGCCGGTGTGTTGCGCACGCCTCACACCAACGTCATACCGGAGCGGCCTCCCGGGGCCCGAGACCCAGGTTTGATCACAACTGAAGGCAGAGGCTGACGGCCTCCGACGCGCTGGGCGAGGCGACCAAGGGGAGCGGCTCGTGACTGTCTACGACATGCACTTGTTGAGGACGTGGCAGGCTCGGGCCGTGCCGTCTTCGGCTTGCAGAGCCCCGCCGAGCTGACGCGCGGCTTCAGCGTGAACAGTGTTCCTGGTAAGGGCATGCAGGCGTTGGGTGAGCGCAATGACTGTGAGATCACGGGCTGGCAGTGGTTCGGGTCCCGCGCGGAGCTTGCGTACCCGTGAGGCCCAGTAAGCCTGGTCGCCGAAGAACGGGCAGACCAACGATGGTCTTCCGGCTCGCAGTGCTGAAGCTGTGGTGCCTGCCCCGCCGTGGTGGACGACTGCGGCCATCCTGGGGAACAGCCATTGGTGCGAGGTGTCGCCCACCACGAGGATGTCGTCTTCGCTGGTGGCGGGATCTCCGGCTAGCACTCCGCGAAGTCCTGCGCGTCGCAGCGCCACCCTTACGATGTTGTCGGTTTCCTCAGGGTCGCGGGTCTTCATGCTGCCGAATCCGACATAGACGGGCGGGGGGCCGTCGGCCAGGAAGGCGAGAAGTTCCCGCGGCGGTTCCCACATCGGCTGCCGGTGATGCCAGTAGCCGGTCACGTGAACGTTCGGGCCCCAGTCGGACGGCCTCGGCACGATGGTGGGACTGAACGCGCACAGCACGGGGGCGCGGCGAACATGCCTGAAAGGGGCTAGCAGGGACAGCGCCGGGAGGCCAAGGTTCTCCCGGCGCCAGGGATTGATGAACTGACGGCACATGATCCAGGATGCCAGGTCGACCGCGTCGAAACTGAGGCGGTTGCCCAAGGGCCCCAGCAGTCGGGCGGCCGGTGCGAGCGGGTGCGGGAAGGTCACTGTGGGCTGGCTCGGTTGAAAATGGATGATCGCGTGCGGAACGTTGAGGTACTGGCTCAGGTGAACGCCGAGAAAGCTGAAAGTGGGCGCCAGGACCAGGTCGGCTCCCTTCGCACCGGACTGCGTCTGTGCCAGGATCAAGGTGATGTGAGGCCGCAAGACGCGGCTGAAGCTGCGGACGAATGCCACTGGGTTGCTTCGGCTGGCAAGCAGTTCTTGTCCCTCGGCGGATTCGATGATCTCAGCCGGGTCGGCCGGAAGGGGATGGAAATCCAGCCCTGCCTCGGCGATCAGATGCTGATAGCGCACGCTGGCGAGAACCCGCACCGTGTCACCTTGACCGGTCAGTGCTTTGCCCAGCGCCAGGCAGGGCTGAACGTCGCCGCGGGATCCCGCGGCGAAGATCACCACTGTTCGGCCCATGTCCCATACCTCTCTCGAATCGCGGCCCGTGGCCACCGACGGTGATGGAGTGACCAACAACCGGCTCTGTAGCGCGCCACGTTTGTACGTGTTACCTGAGTGATTTCATCACCGTGGGCCAGATACTGTGCAGCTCTCGCTGCCAGTAGGGCCAGGAGTGGGTTCCCGGACGGTAGAGATGCGTCGTGGCCCTGACTCCCTCCGAGCGAAGCGCTGATGCGAATTTCCGGATGGATTTCGGAAGCCCGGATTCGGCCACCGCGCCGACAAGTAGGGCATCGAGTGGCCGGCCCTGGTCCAGCGGCCCGGGCGTGCCGTTGCCCGCGGACAGATGAACTTGCGTTCCGCGGAAAGCGCCCGGCATGGCGGAGGGATTATGAGCCTGCCAGACGTCGAAGTTGCCGACTGGATCGCCCCAGACCTGATTGATGTCGATGCCGTCCCGGTCGGATCCCAGACCCAACGTCAAGCGCACGAGTGGGTCGTTGAGGTCAACGTATGAGCTCATCGCCGCCACATAACGGAACATCCCCTGGTGGTGGGCCGCGTAGTTGAGTGCGCCGAAGCCTCCCATGGACAGTCCCATGATTGCCCGAGCGGGGCCGGCTTGGTATTCCTTCTCCATGAGGCGTACCAATTCGGTGGTGTGGAAGGTTTCCCAACGCGATGTACCGGCGTGCCAGTCACTGTAGTATCCGGCTCTTCCTCCGTCGGGCATCACAATGAGGATGTTCGATTTTCTCGCCAGTTCTTCGAGGTCTGTCTCACGCGTCCATGATGTGTAGTCGTCGTCTCCGCCATGCAGCATGTAAAGGACTGGATAGGTAGCTTGGCGCTTCTTATCCCAGCCCTCGGGGAGAATGATGCGAACAGGAATGGAAGTACCCATGGACGGCGAGCTGACCGTCAGGTCCCGCATGTGAGCATCAACCTTTTTCACGGCAACGATACGAGCGGCTGCTCCAGCGGTTCCACGCGCGTCGCTGCCCTCTCCAGCTGCCGCAGTCACCTCGGCTGCGAGGAGAGCGGTAACGAGCGCAAGACACACGAGAGAAAACTGACTCGTAGACCGAGCACGGCCCACGAAGGGTTCGAGGACAGACCACATGGACTGGTGGACTCCTTAAGGATGGGTGTGGCCCGAAATGGAGGATGCCGACAGTAGGCATGACCCATTGGCGCCCTAAAAGTACGAGCCTCGATTTCGATTCCTGGCGGGACAGCTAAGAGAGACTTGCCTCTGCTCCTGTGCAGCCCGGTAACAATATCCATGCGGAACACACCATGCCGAAATAGTCCGTTGAGCGCCAGAGGACACACCGTCAGACTCTGAAACGTGCAGACTTGTAGGCATACTTGCGAGTGCGCCCAGGACGTTTAGAGAAACGTGGCCATTCACTTGTCGGTCTGTGCGCTCGTGAACCGCCCCGGCTCGAATGGAGACTCGATTCCATGAAAGGATCGAGCCATGGCACGACCTCCCGCTATCCGCTTGAGCACCGCTGCCGTGCGGGGTGCGCATGGTCGCTGAGGTGCGCGACGACTACCCGAACGAGGCGGCCGTTTCGTTGAAGAAGGAGAACGCTGAGCTGAAGCGGGCCAACGAGATCCTGAAGCGGCGGCGAGTTTCTTCGCGGCCGAGCTCAACAGGCCGCACGCACGCTCGTAGCGTTCGTCTACGCTTACCAGGACCGCTTCGGCGGCGTCGAGCCGATATACAGGACACTCACCGAGCACGACTGCAAGATCGCCCTTCCACGTACTACGCCCACAAGAAAAGCCTCGAGACTTTTTCCGCCCGTTGCCTGCGCAATGGGGAACTCAAGGAGCGGATCCAGGAGGTCTGCACGTCCAGCTGCCGTGTCTACGGCGCCCGGAAGATCTGGCGCGAGCTGAACCGGCAGGGGCATGCCGTGGCCCGCTGCACTGTCGAGCGCCTCATACGCGAGATCGGCACCAGCGCCGTCCGCGGCAGGAAGGCGGTCCCGACGATCGCCGATCCGGCCGCCGAGCGGGCCCTGGACCTCCTGGACCGCGACTTCGTCGCCACTGCCCCCAACCGCTGCTGGGTCGCCGACTTCACGCACTTCGTCACCTGGAGCGGGGTCGTCTCCGTCGCGTTCGTCGTGGATACCTTCCGCCACGTCCGGCCCGTCGAGTACGAGGCTACGGCGGGCACCCGGCGGGTCTATCAGGAATTAGGTGTGATTCGTCTGTTTGGCCTACGAGTTGGTGGGTGGGCTGTTCGGCCTACACCCGTCCGGCGGTAAGGCGGCCGTCGAAGAGGACGTCGAACTCGTTGAGGGCGGACTTCCAGCGGTTGTTCCAGCGCTGGCGGCCACGGCCGGTGGGGTCGAGGGCGAGGGTGGCGAGGTAGAGGCGTTTGAGGGCGGCCTGCTCGTTGGGGAAGTGCCCGCAGGCCTGGGCCGCGCGCCGGTAGCGGGCGTTGAGGGACTCGATGGC
>NZ_JBFAKW010000108.1:0-33236 GCF_040655955.1 Streptomyces sp. NPDC050263
AACATCCCGCTTCGCGGGACGTTCCCGAAAGCCAGGATCAACCCCTACAAGCCGACCCCACCGAGGTTGACGAAACAGATAGGGGCACCCCCCCCCACGCACACGTCAACCTCCGGCGTCGCCGCGCTGCTGCTGTGCAGGGGGTGGCACGGCGCCTGTGAGGTGAGTCCGGGCAACCTTGCGGAAAGCGGTTACGAGACGGCTACGGTCGTCGGCGCGGGTCGCCAGGACGACCTGGCTCGGCGCCACGCCGTCGAGGGGCACGCTGGTGAGGTAGGGCCGGAGGACGAATCCCGGGGCGGCGGCCGACACGGCCACCGTCTGTCCCGCCGCGACGAGTTCGAACTCGTCCTCGACCTCGTCCACGTACGGCCCGTCCGGCACCGGGAATCGGGGCGCGGTTCGAGGCGCCAGAAGGCGCTCCACGCGGGGTCGCCAGCCCCTCATCCGCGGCATGGGCTCGCCGGCGAGGTCGTCGACGGTGACGGACTCCTTGCCGGCCAGGCGATGGCCGAGCGGGACGACCAGCACGCGGGCTTCGTCGTAGAGAACGCTCACGCGCAGTCCGTCCGTCGGGAAGGGGAGCCGGGTGACGACGGCGTCCACCCGGTGCTCGAACAGGGCCTGGCGTGGTTCGTGCCGGTCCAGGTGCAGCGTGCGGACGTCGGCGTCCGGGTGCATGCGGCGCAGTTCGCGGACGGCCGAGGTGACGGAGATCGCCACGGCCATCGGCCGTCGCCTGGACCTGCCCGTCACCGCGATCCCCGCCGCGCAGGCGCCCGCCCACTTCGGCTGGCTCGGCGGCCTCGTCGGCCGTGACATCCCCGCGTCCGGCGTCGTGACGCGCAAGCTGCTGGACCGGCGGCCCGAACACCCCACGCTCCTCGATGACTTGGCGCAGGGACACTACTTCGGCCCGGGCACCGCCCAGACCTGACGTCAGGTCACGTCACGTCACGTCACGTCAGCTGCTGCACCAGCACACCCCGGTCCGCCTCAGCGCAGTTCCGCGCGGAAGGCCACCGGGGTGTGTCCCGTGTGCAGTTGGAAGAACTTGGAGAAGTTCGCCGCATCGGGGAAGCCCACCGCCACACCGACCCGGCCGATCGGCAGATCCGTGTGGGCCAGGAGCCGCTTCGCCTCCAGGACGACGCGCTTGTCGATGAAACCCTTGGGCGTCTCGCCGGTGGCGGCGCGGACCGCGCGCACCAGGGTGCGGCGGGAGTAGCCGAGGGCGTCGGCGTAGGCGCTGACGCTGTGGTTGGTCGCGAAGTCCTCCTCCACGGCATCCCGGAACAGGGTGAAAGCGGTTCCCGCCTCGCGCCGCGACGCCTCCTCACTGCTCGCCGCGAGGTGCGCCAGCCGCAGCAGGAACGCGGTCAGGGAGTGCCGCAGCACCGCGGTGTGCAGGCTCACGGGCAGGGTGCCGCCGGCGCCGCCGTCGTCGTACTCCCTCTGCAGGTACGTCAGAGCCGCGCGCAGACCCGCGAGCTGGGCCTCGTCCGGGTGCAGCAGCGGCGGCAGGTCGTAGCGGTACAGGCCGGTGGCCTCGACGGTGGCGCGCGGCAGGAAACCGGGTTGCATGGTCAGGACCGTCCCGCGGTACCGGCTCGACCTCGAGAACCGGTGGACCTGGCCCGGCCGGATCCACAGCAGGTCGCCGGCCGTCGCCCGGTGCTCCGCGAAGTCGATCATGTGGCGGACGGGACCGTCGTCGAAGAGCATCACCACGTGGAAGTCGATGCGGTGGACACGGTCCAGCGGGGCGTCGGTGGGCCAGGTGCGGCCGGTGCCGCCCGCACCCAGGGGCTCCATGGGGCCCACCTGCATGCCGACGCCGCCGACGCTGCGCTCGACGGGGAAGGGCAGGGTTCTGATGCCCTCCCCGGCTCCGCCTTGGGTAGTTGTGTCCACGATGTCCCTCTTTTGCTGCACAGCCGCCGCCCTGTATCGCTCGGTATGGCTGCGTGCCGCTCATCTGTCACCTGCGGGTGTCCCACATTCACCACAGGCTGACACAGGAAGACCTTTCCCCGTAAAAGTCAGACTTTTACTTTTGAACGCGTAAGGCCAGCTGAACCGCTTCCATCGAGGACTTCTTGAAGATGAGCACGCACACACCGCACCGTTTCGAGTGGACCGACACCGACCGGCGTGCCGTCGACACCGCACGTCTACTGGCGGCGGACGCCGTGCAGCAGGTGGGCAACGGCCATCCCGGAACGGCGATGAGCCTGGCGCCGGTCGCGTACACGATCTTTCAGAAGGTGATGCGGCACGATCCGGCGGATCCCGAGTGGACCGGTCGCGACCGCTTCGTCCTCTCCCCCGGCCACACCTCGCTGACCCTCTACACCCAGCTCTTCCTCTCCGGCTACGAACTGGAGCTGGCGGACCTCAAGAGCTTCCGCACGCACGGCTCCAAGACCCCCGGGCATCCCGAGTACGGGCACACGGCCGGCGTCGAGACGACGACCGGACCGCTCGGTCAGGGTGTCGCCAACGCCGTCGGCATGGCGATGGCGGCCCGCTACGAGCGCGGCCTGTTCGACCCCGAGACCCCCGCGGGCGAGTCGCCGTTCGACCACACCGTCTGGGCGATCGTCTCCGACGGAGACCTGGAGGAGGGCGTTTCCGCCGAGGCGTCCTCGATGGCCGGCCACCAGAGGCTCGGCAACCTCGTCCTCGTCTACGACGACAACCACATCTCCATCGAGGGCGACACCGCCACCGCGTTCTCCGAGGACGTGCTGGGGCGTTACGCGGCGTACGGCTGGCACACCCAGCGCGTCGAGCCGACCCAGGACGGCGACGTCGACGTCCGTGCCCTGCACGCCGCCCTGACGACCGCTCAGGCCGAGACCGGGCGTCCCTCGATCATCTCCCTGCGCACGATCATCGCCTGGCCCGCACCGAACGCGCGGAACACCGAGGCCTCGCACGGCTCCGCCCTCGGCGCCGAGGAGATCGCGGCCACCAAGCGCGTCCTGGGCTTCGACCCGGAGCAGACCTTCGAGGTCTCGGACGCGGTCCTCGCCCACACCCGTGCCGCCCTCGACCGGGGCGCCGAGGCCCACGCGGCCTGGGACAAGCAGCTCGCCGAGTGGCGCGCCGCCCAGCCGGAGCGCGCGCAGCTGTTCGACCGGGTCGTCGCAGGTCAGCTCCCCGACGGGTGGGAGGACGCGCTGCCGGTGTTCGAGCCCGGAAAGTCCGTCGCGACCCGTGCGGCCTCCGGCAAGGTGCTCCAGGCGCTCGGCGCGGTCGTCCCCGAGCTGTGGGGCGGCTCCGCCGACCTGGCCGGATCCAACAACACGACGATCGACGAGACGTCGTCCTTCCTCCCCGAGGGCAACCCGCTGCCGGAGGCGGACCCGTACGGCCGCACGATCCACTTCGGCATCCGCGAGTTCTCGATGGCCGCGGAGATGAACGGCATCGCGCTGCACGGCAACACCCGTGTCTACGGCGGCACGTTCCTCGTGTTCTCCGACTACATGCGCAACGCCGTGCGCATGTCGGCGCTCATGCAGCTTCCGGTGACGTACGTGTGGACGCACGACTCGATCGGTCTCGGCGAGGACGGTCCGACCCACCAGCCGGTCGAGCACCTGGCCTCGCTGCGCGCCGTCCCCGGACTGAACATCGTCCGCCCGGCCGACGCCAACGAGACGGCGATCGCGTGGGCCGAGATCCTGAAGCGGCACGCCACGCACCCGGCCCCGCACGGCCTGGCCCTCACCCGGCAGGGCGTCCCGACCTACGCGCCCGACCCGGACGCGGCGAAGGGCGGTTACGTCCTGGCGGACTCCTCGACCGAGACCCCTGACGTCGTCCTCATCGCAACCGGTTCCGAGGTGCATCTCGCCGTCGCCGCGCGCGAGGCGCTGGAGGCGGAGGGGATCGGCGCCCGGGTGGTGTCGATGCCGTCCGTGGAGTGGTTCGAGGAGCAGCCGCGCGCATACCGCGACCGGGTCCTGCCGCCGTCGGTGAAGGCCCGTGTGGCGGTCGAGGCGGGCATCGGGCTCACCTGGCACCGGTTCGTGGGCGACGCGGGACGCATCGTCTCCCTCGAGCACTTCGGCGCCTCCGCCGACGCCGAGACCCTGTTCGCCGCATACGGCTTCACCGCCGAGAACGTCGCCGCAGCAGCGCGGGAATCCCTTTCCGCTGCGCGCGGTTGATCCGAAAGCCCGAAAGAAGATGATCACTGTGAACGAAGCAGCCGGGACCGAAACCGCTGCAGCAACCGCTACCGCAACCACGACCGCGGGAGCGCTCGAGCGCCTGTCCGACGAGGGCGTCTCCATCTGGCTGGACGACCTGTCACGGGGCCGGATCGCCTCCGGCGACCTCGCCGAACTCGTCGAGACGAGGAACGTCGTCGGCGTCACCACGAACCCGTCCATCTTCCAGGCCGCCATCGGCTCCGGCGAGGGTTACGAGGAGCAGCTCGCCGACCTGGCGGTGCGGGGCGTCACGGTCGACGAGGCCGTCCGGATGATGACGACCGCCGATGTGCGTGCCGCAGCCGACATTCTGCATTCTGTATACACGGCTACGGGTGGTCGCGACGGCCGGGTCTCCATCGAGGTCGACCCCCGGCTGGCCGATGACACGGTCGCCACCGTCGCCGAGGCCAAGCAACTGGCCTGGCTGGTCGACCGGCCCAACGTCATGATCAAGATCCCGGCGACGAAGGCCGGTCTCCCGGCGATCACCGAGGTCGTCGGCCTCGGCATCAGTGTCAACGTCACGCTGATCTTCTCGCTGGAGCGCTACCGCGAGGTCATGGACGCCTACCTGGCGGGCCTGGAGAAGGCGCAGGCCAAGGGCCTGGACCTGGCCCTGATCCATTCCGTGGCGTCCTTCTTCGTCTCCCGTGTCGACGCCGAGATCGACAAGCGGCTGACCGCCCTCGGCACGGACGCGGCCCTCGCCCTGAAGGGGAAGGCGGCGCTCGCCAACGCCCGGTTGGCCTTCGCGGCCTACGAGGACGTCTTCGCCGGTGACCGCTGGATCGCGCTGGCCGGGGCGAAGGCGAACAAGCAGCGTCCGCTGTGGGCATCCACCGGTGTGAAGGATCCTGCATACAAGGACACGCTGTATGTAGACGATCTGGTCGCACCGGGCACGGTCAACACCATGCCCGAGGCCACGCTGAACGCTGTCGCCGACCACGGCGACATCACCGGCGACACGGTCACCGGCGGCTACGCCCAGGCTCGCGCCGACCTCGCCGCCGTCGAGGCGCTCGGGATCGGTTACGACGACGTCGTCACCCGGTTGGAGGACGAGGGTGTCGCCAAGTTCGCGGTGGCGTGGCAGGACCTTCTGGACGCAGTCGCGAAGTCGCTGACGATCAAGGGAGTTGACGCGGAATGAGCATCAGCAGTCTCGGCGCCGACTGGGAGAACCCCCTGAGGGACCCTCGTGACAGGCGGCTGCCCAACGTGGCCGGCCCCTCCGGGCTCGTCATCTTCGGCGTGACCGGCGACCTCTCCCGCAAGAAGCTGATGCCGGCGATCTACGACCTCGCCAACCGCGGTCTGCTCCCGCCGGGCTTCTCGCTCGTCGGCTTCGCCCGCCGCGACTGGGCGGACCAGGACTTCGCGCAGGTCGTCCACGACGCGGTGCGCGAGCACTCCCGGACGCCGTTCCGCGAGGAGGTCTGGCAACAGCTCGCCGAGGGCATGCGGTTCGTCCCGGGCGACTTCGACGACGACACGGCGTTCAAGCAGTTGAAGACGGCGGTCGACGAACTGGACGCCTCCCGGGGCACGGGCGGCAACTTCGCCTTCTACCTGTCCGTGCCGCCGAAGTTCTTCCCCAAGGTCGTCGAACAGCTCAAGAAGCACGGGCTGGCAAAGGGCGCGGAGGGGTCCTGGCGGCGGGCGGTCATCGAGAAGCCGTTCGGCCACGACCTGGTCAGCGCACGCGAGCTGAACGCCGTGGTGCACGACGTGTTCGAACCGGACCAGGTGTTCCGCATCGACCACTACCTGGGCAAGGAGACCGTCCAGAACATCCTGGCGCTGCGCTTCGCCAACACGATGTTCGAGCCGATCTGGAACCGGTCGTACGTCGACCATGTGCAGATCACGATGGCCGAGGACATCGGCATCGGCGGTCGGGCCGGCTACTACGACGGCATCGGTTCGGCCCGTGACGTGATCCAGAACCACCTGCTTCAGCTCATGGCCCTCACCGCGATGGAGGAGCCGGCCTCCTTCGACGCCGCCTCGCTGCTCACCGAGAAGCTCAAGGTGCTCAGGGCCGTCAAGCTGCCGGAGGATCTCGGGAAGCACACGGTGCGGGCGCAGTACGCGGGCGCCTGGCAGGGCGGCGAGCGCGTAAGCGGTTACCTGGAGGAGGACGGCATCGACGGGTCTTCCACGACGGACACCTTCGCCGCGGTGAAGCTGAACGTCGACAACCGTCGCTGGGCGGGCGTCCCGTTCTATCTGCGGACCGGCAAGCGTCTCGGCCGCCGGGTGACGGAGATCGCCGTCGTCTTCCAGCGGGCGCCGCACTCCCCGTTCGACTCCACCGCCACCGAGGAGCTCGGCCAGAACGCCATCGTCATCCGCGTGCAGCCGGACGAGGGCATCACGGTGCGGTTCGGCTCCAAGGTGCCGGGCACCTCGATGGAGATCCGGGACGTCACGATGGACTTCGCGTACGGCGAGTCCTTCACCGAGTCCAGCCCGGAGGCGTACGAGCGGCTCATCCTGGACGTGCTGCTCGGCGACGCCAACCTGTTCCCGCGCCACCAGGAAGTGGAAGAGTCCTGGAAGATCCTCGACCCGATCGAGGAGTACTGGGCACGGCACGGCAGGCCCGCGCAGTACGCCTCGGGCAGCTGGGGCCCCGAGGAAGCCGACGAGATGCTCGCACGAGACGGACGGAGCTGGCGCAGGCCATGAAGATCGACCTGACGGACACCACGGCAAGCAAGATCAACAAGGCGTTGGTGCAGGGTCGCCGCGCCATCGGCACACCCGCCGTGGGCATGGTCCTGACGATGGTCATCGTCACGGACGAAGAAAACGCCTATGACTCGATCAAGGCGTCCGAGGAGGCCTCGCACGAGCACCCCTCGCGCACCCTGGTCGTCATCAAGCGGCACGCCCGCTCGCCGCGTGACCGCACCAACTCCCACCTCGACGCAGAGGTGCGGGTGGGCGCCGACGCCGGCACGGGCGAGACCGTCATCCTGCGCACGTACGGCGAGGTGTCCGAGCACGCCGACTCCGTCGTCCTGCCGCTGCTGCTGCCCGACGCGCCGGTCGTCGTGTGGTGGCCGGTGGACGCGCCGGAGCACCCCGCCAAGGACCCGCTGGGCGCCCTCGCGCAGCGCCGGATCACCGACATGTACGCCGTCGAGCGGCCGCTGACGGCCCTCGACGCCCGCGTGCGCTCGTACGCCCCCGGCGACACCGACCTCGCCTGGACCCGGCTCACCCCGTGGCGCTCGATGCTCGCTGCGGCCCTGGACCAGGCCCGGGCGCCGATCACCTCGGCGGCCGTCGAGAGCGAGGCCGAGAACCCCAGCGCCGAGCTGCTCGCGCGCTGGCTCCAGGCCCGGCTGGGCGTCACGGTCGACCGCGTCGTCACCGCGGGGCCGGTCGTCACGGCCGTCCGGCTCGGCACCGCGAACGGCGAGATCGTCATCGACCGCCCCGAAGGCCCGCTGGCCACGCTCACCCTGCCCGGCCAGCCCTCGCGCACCCTCGCGCTGAAGGTCCGCCCCACCTCCGAACTCATCGCCGAGGAGCTCAGGCGCCTCGACGCGGACGAGATGTACGCCGTCGCCCTGCGGGGCGAGGCTCCCAAGGAGACCCCCTCTCATGTCTGACTCCCTCCGCCTCGACCAGCGGCCCGAATGGGCGGCTCTGGAGGACCACCGCGCCGGGTGGCAGGCGCACCTGCGGGAGCTGTTCGCCGCGGATCCGCAGCGCGCCGAGCGGTACGTGGTGCGCGTCGGCGACCTGCGCATCGACTTCTCCAAGCACCTCATCACCGACGAGACCCTCGCCCTCCTGCACCGACTGGCCACCGCCACCGACGTGTTCGGGCTGCGCGACGCCATGTTCCGCGGGACGCGGATCAACCTCACGGAGAACCGGTCGGTTCTGCACACCGCGCTGCGCGCCCCCTCCGGCACGGTCGTCGAGGTCGACGGCGAGAACGTCGTGCCGCAGGTCCACGCCGTGCTGAGCAGGATGAGCGACTTCGCCGAGCGGGTGCGCTCCGGCGCCTGGACCGGCCACACGGGCCGTCGTATCCGCAATGTCGTCAACATCGGCATCGGCGGCTCCGACCTGGGGCCGGCCATGGCGTACGAGGCGCTGCGGGCCTTCACGGACCGCTCGCTGACGTTCCGGTTCGTCTCCAACGTCGACGGCGCCGACCTCCACGAGGCCGTACGGGACCTGGACCCCGCCGAGACGCTGTTCGTCGTCGCCTCCAAGACGTTCACCACGATCGAGACGATCACCAACGCGACCTCGGCCCGCTCCTGGCTCCTCGACGGCCTGGACGGCGAGGAGAAGGCGGTCGCCAGGCACTTCGTCGCGCTGTCCACGAACGCCGAGAAGGTCGCCGACTTCGGCATCGACACGGCCAACATGTTCGAGTTCTGGGACTGGGTCGGGGGCCGTTACTCCTTCGACTCGGCGATCGGACTGTCGCTGATGGTCGCCATCGGTCCGGAGCGGTTCCGCGAGCTGCTCGACGGGTTCAGGATCGTGGACGACCACTTCCGCACCGCTCCCGCCGAGTCCAACGCCCCGCTGATCCTCGGCCTGTTGGGCATCTGGTACGGCAACTTCTTCGACGCGCAGTCGCACGCCGTACTGCCCTACAGCCACTATCTGTCGAAGTTCACCGCCTATCTCCAGCAGCTCGACATGGAGTCCAACGGCAAATCGGTGCAGCGCGACGGACGGCCGGTCGCGTGGCAGACCGGGCCGGTGGTGTGGGGCACGCCGGGCACCAACGGGCAGCACGCGTACTACCAGTTGATCCACCAGGGCACGAAGCTCATCCCGGCCGATCTCATCGGGTTCGCTCGCCCGCTCGACGAGCTGAGCGGCGAACTCGCCGCGCAGCACGACCTGTTGATGGCCAACCTGTTCGCGCAGGGCCAGGCGCTCGCCTTCGGCAAGACCGCCGACGAGGTCCGGGCGGAGGGCGTGCCCGAGGAGCAGGCAGCGCACCGCACCTTCCAGGGCAACCACCCCACGACCACGATCCTGGCCCGTGAGCTGACCCCCTCGGTCCTCGGCCAGCTGATCGCCCTCTACGAGCACAAGGTGTTCGTGCAGGGCGCCGTCTGGAACATCGACTCCTTCGACCAGTGGGGCGTCGAGCTCGGCAAGGTCCTCGCCAAGCGCGTCGAACCCGCCCTGACCGAAGGCGCGTCGGTGCCCGGTCTCGACCCCTCCACCACCGCTCTCGTGGCCGCGTACCGCGAGCTCAAGGAAGTGAACTGACATGGCATCGGTACAGCTCGGCCTGATCGGCCTCGGCAAGATGGGCGGCAACATGCGCGAGCGGATCCGCCGCGCCGGCCACACCGTCATCGGCTACGACCGCAACCCCGAAGTCTCCGACGTGGCGAGCCTGGCCGAACTGGTCGAGGGGCTCGAAGCCCCGCGCGTGGTCTGGGTGATGGTCCCGGCCGGCGCCGCGACCCAGTCGGTCGTCGACGAGCTGGGCGGACTCCTCTCCCCCGGCGACACGGTCGTCGACGGCGGCAACTCCCGCTGGACGGACGACGAGAAGCACGCCGAGGAGCTCGGCGCCAAGGGCATCGGCTTCGTCGACGCCGGTGTCTCCGGCGGCGTGTGGGGGCTGCAGAACGGCTACGCCCTGATGGTCGGCGGCGACAAGAGCCACGTCGAGCGGCTCCAGCCGATCTTCGACGCGCTCAAGCCGGAGGGCCCGTACGGCTATGTCCACGCCGGCAAGGTCGGCGCCGGGCACTTCTCGAAGATGGTCCACAACGGCATCGAGTACGCCATGATGCAGGCCTACGCCGAGGGCTGGGAGCTGCTCGAGAAGGTCGACTCGGTGGAGAACGTGCGCGAGGTCTTCCGGTCCTGGCAGGAGGGCACGGTCATCCGGTCCTGGCTGCTCGACCTGGCGGTCAACGCCCTCGACGAGGACGTGCACCTGGACAAGCTGCGCGGTTACGCCGAGGACTCCGGCGAGGGCCGGTGGACGGTCGAGGCCGCCATCGACAACGCCGTGCCGCTGCCGGCCATCACCGCGTCCCTCTTCGCGCGGTTCGCGTCCCGTCAGGACGACTCGCCGCAGATGAAGATGATCGCGGCGCTGCGCAACCAGTTCGGCGGCCACGCCGTCGAGTCGGCCGAGGAGTAGTCCGGCCGTGGGGGATCTTCTGCTGGTCCGCCACGGGGAGACGCAGTGGAGCAGGTCGGGGCAGCACACCAGCTGGACCGACCTGCCCCTCACCGAGCGGGGCGAGGAACAGGCCGAGTCCCTCGCCCCGCTCCTCTCCGGCCGGACCTTCGCGCAGGCCCTGACCAGCCCGCTGCACCGCGCGATCCGCACCGCCGAACTCGCCGGCCTCACCGGGGCCGTGCCCGAACCCGACCTGCACGAGTGGGACTACGGCGGCTACGAGGGCGTCACCACCGTCGACATCCACCGCACCCGCCCCGCCTGGGACCTGTGGACCGACGGCGTGCCGCCCGGCCCGGACGGTCACCCCGGGGAGTCGCCGTCCGCGATCGGAGAGCGCGCCGACCGGGTGCTGGCCCGGCTGGGCGAGGCGCTGACGCACGACGACCGTGACGTCGTCGTCGTCGCCCACGGCCATTTCCTACGGGTCCTGACGGCCCGTCGGCTCGGACTGCCGCCCGCCGAGGGCCGGTTGTTCCAGCTGTCCACGGGCACGGTCAGCCGACTGTCGACGGAGCACGGGCGACCCGTGATCGCCGAATGGAACGCCCGGGCTCGGGGCCTGTCCGACGGATCAAGTCGCAGGAAAGCAGCGGCGACTGACCAGCCCAGGTGAGCGGGGTCATGGAGGTCCCCCGCTCGAGCGCAGCCGAGAGCGGGGGTCGGCAACCGACGACAACGCCGCTGGGGGTGGGGGTACCCCCTCTGGGGGAGCGTGCCAGACCCCCGCGTCTGCGGCATGATCCGCCGGACAGGCCCCTAGGCGGTTGACACCGCTCGACGCGGCCCGCCAGAGTCGCGGCTGATGGAGATCGACAGTCTGACACCGGCCGAACGACGAGTCTGGCGGGCCTTCGCCACGGGGGCGACCGTGGACTTCCGGGCGCAGGGCGAAGGGAACGGACCCGAACACGGCGTACGGGCGGCCGTGTTGCGGGCGCTGCTCCTCAACGGCCCTCGGGAACCAGGGGAGATAGCCGCCCTCAGGATCTCGGGCGCTCGCATCACCGGCGTCCTCGATCTGC
This sequence comes from Streptomyces sp. NPDC050263, assembly GCF_040655955.1. Classification (NCBI taxonomy): domain Bacteria; kingdom Bacillati; phylum Actinomycetota; class Actinomycetes; order Kitasatosporales; family Streptomycetaceae; genus Streptomyces; species Streptomyces sp. NPDC050263. Next base: position 11,454 of record NZ_JBFAKW010000108.1, read on the forward strand.
GGTACGCGGGCGTCGACAGCATGATCCGCCTGAGCCACTGCCGTTTCGACGAGGCCCCGCGACTGGTCGGCGCCCAGCTCAACTACGTCAGCCTGCGTGACTCCGAGCTGCCCGGTCTGAGCGCTTCGCACACCCGGATCGACGGCGGACTGCGCCTGACCCGCTGTCGTATCGGCGGCCCGGTGCACCTCAGCAGAGCACAGATCTCGGGTGCGCTGTACCTCGACGGGGCGGAGGTCGCCACGACCGACCCCGCACAGCCCGTCCTCCAGCTCAACCAGGTCTCCATCGACGACGACCTCTGCGCCCGCGGTCTGCGCGCCCACGGACTGATCCGGCTCGACGGCGCGACCGTCGCCGGCTCGATCGACCTGGAGGACGCCGAGCTGAGAAATCCCGGCGGCTTCGTCCTGGAGGCCGAGGCGCTCGACGTGGGCGCGAACCTGCTGGGCCGGCGGATGCGCGCACAGGGCCGGATCGATCTGCGCGGCGCCCGGATCCCCGGCCGGGTCGACCTGCTGCGCAGCTCCCTGTCCAACCCGGGCGGCACCGCCCTGCGGGCCAGTAGTTGCGTCATCGGCGAGATCTGGCTGCGCGAGGGCGCCCCGATCGAGGGCCGGCTCAACCTGCGGCGCGCCGAGGTGGGCCAACTCCAGCTGGAGCCCGAGATGTTGCCCGATCAGGTGCGGCTGCTGGACCTCACCTACACCTTCCTCACCCCGCACGAGCCCGCCGAGCGGCGGCTGCCCATGCTGGAGCGCGACGAGGGCTTCGACCCGCACGCCTACGAACAGCTGACGGCCGCCTACCGCCGCACCGGCGACGACCGGGCGGCCAGGGTCGTGCAGCTGGCCAAGCAGCGCCGGCATCGCGGCACGCTGCCCTGGTACGGCCGGCTGTGGGGCCACCTCCAGGACGCCGCGGTCGGCTACGGCTTCCGCCCGCTGCGCGCGGCCGGCTGGCTGCTGTCGTTGCTGGCCGTCGGCTCGGTCGCGTACGCCGGTCATCATCCGCCGCCGCTCAAGGCGGGCGAGGCGCCCGAGTTCGACCCGGTGTTCTACACCCTCGACCTGCTGCTGCCGGTGATCTCCTTCGGTCAGGAGAGCGCCTTCGCGCCGACCGGTGGATATCAGACGCTGTCGTACGTCCTGATCGTCACCGGGTGGATCCTGGCCACGACGGTCGCCGCCGGTGTGACCAGGACGGTCAGCCGCCAGTAGACCGGGTCAGCGCACGGCGTGCTGGGCGGCCAGCCGCACCGGCGCGTTGGCGGCGCCGTAGCCCTGGTAGCCGCCGTCGCGCTGGACGAGCTCGAAGAAGACGCGGCCGACCGTGTGCGTGTAGCAGTGCCGGAAGACCCCGTGCGCGTCCCGGTCGTAGAGGATGCCGAGGTCTCGGTAGGTCTCCAGCTCGCCGTCGGCGAACTCCAAGCGGGCCGCGAGGTCGTCGTAGTAGTTCGCGGGGATGCGCAGTGGGCGGCCGCCGGCCTCGGTGAGCCGACGGGCCGCGGCGACCACGTCGTCGGTGGCCAGCGCGATGTGCCGGGCGTGCGCGGTGTCGTCGCCGGGGGCCGCGCCGACGGTGAGCGGGAAGCGGACGCTGCCGTCGGCGTTGGTGACGGCGCGGCTGCGCAGCAGCCCGTAGGGGTCGGCGACGTCGACGGACTCCTGGGCGTCGAGGCCGAGGACACCGCGGTGGAAGAGGACCGCCTCGTCGAAGTGGTGCCAGGGCTGGGTGAGCGCCACGTGGTCGACACGGCAGGACCCGAGGGGGGCCGGGGTGGCGGCGGTGTGCGGGATGTCCTCGAAGTCGGCGCGCCAGTTGGGGAGTTCGGGCCGGTCGGTCGCGCACAGGAAGAGCTCCGTGCCGTCGGGGGCGGCGACGGCGTCCAGCGGGGCGTCCTCGGCTGCGCGGCGGCGGGGCAGCACGGGGGCGAGCAGGGCCTCGGCACGGCGGGCGGCGGCGGCCGGGTCCGGTGACTCCAGGCCGATCGCGGCGAGCGTGGTGCCGTCACGGCGAGCGGCCGGGCCGGTGTTGACCAGGACGCGGGCCTCGCCCTGCTCCCACAGTTCGACCGGTTTGCCGCGGTGGCGGGCGGTGCGGGCGAAGCCCAGGCCGGCGAGGAGGGCGACGACGGGTTCGGCGTCGTGGGTGACCAGTTCGGCGAAGGCGACCCCGGTGAGCGCGGCGGGCGCGGGCAGGGCCTCGATGCCGGCCTCCTCCTGGAGGATCAGCAGCGAGCGGCGGGCGTCCACGGCGGTCGGGCCGGCCTCGGCCTGCCGGAAGACGTCGTTGAAGACCTCCAGGGAGAGCGGACCGTCGTAACCGGTGCGCAGGACGTGCTTCACGAGTCCGGCGACGTCGAAGCCGCCCTGTCCGGGGAAGCAGCGGTGATGGCGGCTCCACTGGAGGACGTCCATGCCGAGCAGCGGGGCGTCGGCGAGTTGCAGGAAGAAGATCTTCTCGCCGGGGATGTCCTCGATCGGCTTGGGGTCGGAGCCCCGGGACAGGATGTGGAAGCTGTCGAGGCAGGTGCCGAGCGCGGGATGGTCGGCGCTCTCGACGAGGTGCCAGGCGTGGTCGTAGGTGCTGACGTGCCGCCCCCAGGCGAGCGCCTCGTAGGCGACGCGGACGCCGAAGTCCTGGGCCAGGTCGGCCAGTGCGCTCAGCTGCTCGGCGGCGAGGGCGTCGTCGTCCACGGCGAGCGGGGAGACGCTGGAGCAGACCAGGACGGTGTCCGCGCCGAGCCGCTCCATCAGCTCGAACTTGTGCCGGGCGCGGCGCAGGTTGCGGGCGAACTCCGCGGCCGGCACCGCCTCGATGTCCCGCATCGGCTGGTACAGGTCGATGCCGAGGCCCAGGTCGGCGCAGCGGGCGCGGATCTCCTCCGGGGTCAGGGGGCTCGCGAGCAGGTCGTTCTCGAAGATCTCGACGCCGTCGAAACCGGCCCGGGCGGCGGCCGTGAGCTTCTCGGTGAGGGATCCGCTGAGGGAAACGGTTGCTATGGACGTACGCACCTTGACGTCTCCTGGTCGTTGCGGGGCGGCGGCAGCTGATTCGGGGGCGGCGACAGTTGATTCGTGGGGGCTCTACTTCGGGGCCGGGATCGCGCCGGCCAATGCGGCGAAGTGCGCGAGCATCTGCGTGCCGTCGGGTTCCCGCCCGGTGAACAGACGGAACGCGTCCACCGCCTGGAAGACGGCCATGCCGCCGCCGTCGAGGGTGGCGCAGCCCAGCGCGCGGGCGGTGCGCAGCAGCTCTGTCTCCAGGGGGCGGTAGACGACCTCGGCGACCCACAGGCCGGGCCGCAGCAGCTCGGCCGGGAAGGGCAGGCCGGGGTGGGCGGCCATGCCGGTGGGGGTGGCGTGCACGATGCCGTCGGCCGAGGCCAGCAGGTCGGCCAGCCGTTCCGGGGTGGCGACCGCGGCCCGGTCGGGCCCGAAGTGGCGGTTCAACGAGCCGGCGAGCTCCGCGGCCCGGTCCGGCAGCGCGTCGACGACCGTGACCTGCCCGGCGCCGAGGGTGAGCGTCGCGTGCGCGACGGCCGCGCCCGCGCCGCCGGCGCCGAGCTGCACGACGCGCTCCAGCGGAACATCGGGCAGACCGCGTGCGAAAGAAGCGGCGAAACCGGTTACGTCGGTGTTGTGGCCGATGGCCCGGCCGTCGTCCCCGAAGACCACGGTGTTGACCGCGCCGAGCGCCTCGGCCTGCGGGGAGAGCGCGTCGAGGTGCGGGATGACCAGCTGCTTGCACGGGTGCGTGATGTTGAGCCCGTCGAAACCGAGGCCGCGCGCGGCGCGCACCAGGTCGCCGACCGCCTCGGGCCCGACGCCGAGCACGTCGATGTCGATGAGGCGGTACAGACAGCGCAGCCCCTGCCGGTCGGCCTCCCGCTCGTGCAGCGCCGGGCTGAGAGACGGACCGATGCCGGAACCGATCAGTCCGACGAGATACGAGTCCTTGAAGACGACGGCCACTGCGGACCTCCTGATCGGCTGGATCGACTGAAGCGAACACGCTGGACGAACAATGTACGAACTGGTGAGTTAGTCATAACACCGGGGCGGGCCCCGAGGGAAGCCCTCTCATGTCACGGGAGGGGAGAGGGCTTCTAGAATCTCGGCACTGCACTCAAGCCGCCCGAAGGAACCCGATGACCAGCGTCGACGAACCGGCACGACCCCACGGCAACGGGCGCATCCGCGACGCCGCCCGGACCCGGGCCGAGATCCTCGACGTGGCGACCCAGGAGTTCGCCCGCGCCGGCTACGCCGGGGCCCGGGTGGACGACATCGCCGCTCTCACCAGCACTACGAAGCGGATGATCTACTACTACTTCGGCGGCAAGGAGCAGCTGTTCACCGCCGTCCTGGAGCGGGCCTACGGCGTGATCCGCGAGGCCGAGCAGGAGCTCGACGTCGAGCACCTCGACCCCGTCGCGGCCATCCGTCGGTTGGCGGAGCTCACCTTCGACCACCATGAGCAGCATCCCGACTTCATCCGTCTGGTGAGCATCGAGAACATCCACGAGGCCGAGCACATCGCCGCCTCCGAGAAGCTCGGACGGATCGGCTCCCCCGCGCTCGACGTGATCCGCCGCATCCTGGCCTCGGGACACGAGTCCGGCCTGTTCACGGCCGAGGTGGACGCCGTCGACCTGCACGCGATGATCAGCTCGTTCTGCTTCTTCCGGGTGGCCAACCGGCATACGTTCGGCGCGCTGTTCGGCCGCGACCTGGTCGACCCCGCGCAGCGCGAGCACTACCGCACCATGCTCGGCGACATGGTGATCGCCTACCTGACGGCGGAGCGCGCGGCGGACTGATCCACCGGGAGTCGGACGGGACGGGACGACGCAGGACGGCACCGGACGACCAGGGACGGCCACGGAAGATCCTTCCGCGTGGCCTATTGACAGCGGAGAAGCATCAGCGCACCATCCGTAGCCATCCACTACTAACTATCCAGTGGGTTAATTAGCCGGGCACGCACCCGGCGCGGCCGTCCCGCACCCCAGGGAACCGGCCCTACTCCCCTTGTCTCACTCCACGTACCTTGGACGCTGGAGTTCCCTCGAAGGAGCACGCCGTGCCCGTCCCCGCCGCACCCCCCGGCCAGCCGAAGAAAGCCGCCACGGCGGCCTGGATCGGCAGTGCCCTGGAGTACTACGACTTCTTCATCTACGGCAGCGCGGCAGCACTGATCTTCCCGAAGGTCTTCTTCGACGAGTCCGACCCGGCCACCGCGACCCTGCTGTCGCTCGCCACGTTCGGCGTCGCCTACGCCGCCCGGCCCGTCGGCGCGCTGTTCCTCGGACACTTCGGCGACCGTGCGGGCCGTAAGAAGATCATGGTCTTCACGCTGATCCTGATGGGCGTCTCCACGTTCCTCATCGGCTGTCTGCCCACCCGTGACCAGGTCGGCACGCTCGCGCCCGTCCTGCTGGTGCTGTGCCGGGTCCTCCAGGGCATCTCCGCCGCCGGCGAGCAGGCCAGCGCCAACTCCATGACGCTGGAACACGCCCCGCCGAACCGGCGCGGCTTCTTCACCAGCTTCACCCTCAGCGGCACCCAGGGCGGCCAGCTCCTCGCCACGCTCGTCTTCATCCCGATCGCGGCCCTCCCCGAGGACCAGCTGCTGTCCTGGGGCTGGCGGGTCCCGTTCTGGCTGAGCATCGCGGTCGCCGTCGTCGGCTACGTCATCCGCCGCAAGCTGGAGGAGACCCCGGCCTTCGAAGCCCAGCAGGCCACCGGTGAGGTCGTCAAGCTGCCGCTGGCGGTGCTGCTGCGCGAGCACTGGGCGGACGTCCTGCGGGTGATCGCGGGCGCGCTCGTCGCCTCGGTCAGCACCATCTTCACGGTGTGGGCGCTGGCGTACGCGACCAGCGACTCGGTCGGCATGGACCGCTCCTCCATGCTGTGGGTGGGCGCGCTCGCCAACCTGGTCGCGCTGGCGGCCATCCCCGCGTGGGCCACGCTCTCCGACCGCATCGGCCGCCGTCCGGTGTTCCTGGTCGGCGCGGCCGGCAGCGCGGTGATGATGGTCGCCTACCTGTGGGCGATCTCCACCGGCTCCTACCCGCTGATCCTGCTCATGGGCATCGTCACCTTCGGCGTGGTCTACAGCGCGGCGAACGGCGTGTGGCCCTCGTTCTACGGGGAGATGTTCTCCACCCGGGTGCGGCTGTCCGGCATGGCGATCGGCACCCAGATCGGCTTCGCCGTGGCCGGCTTCGCGGTCACCTTCGCCGCGCAGATCGCGGGCCCGAACGGCGACGACTGGTCCTCGGTGGCCCTCTTCACGGCGGCGCTGTGCGTCCCGCCGGTGATCGCTGCCCTGTCGGCCCGGGAGACGGCGAAGATCCCGACGGAGCACCTGGGCGAGCGCTCGGTGCGGGAGCCGTCCCAGCCGGAAACGGTTACTGCCTGATCCTGCCCGAGCCACTCGAGCCGCCCGAGCCCCCGGACGCCTGCACGGCACCGGGGGTTCGGGCGTGCCGCAGGCCCCCTGTCATCCGACGACTTCGACGGAGTCCGGCTCGGGGAACGGCATCGCCTCCCAGCCCAGGGGCCACCCGTTGTGGCGAGGGAGCCCGGGCTCGACGTCCAGGACCCGCGGGATCCGCCGCATCCACCACTGTCCCGTGCTCTCCTCACGCCCCGGCCAGGGGATCGTCGCCGCCCGGAACCTCGCGTCGAGCGCGTCGAGTTCCGGCTGTCGTGCGGCACGCACCTGCGAAGGCAGCAGCCGCCAGACGCCGGCCAGCCCGGTCCGGCACGCGAGGTCGTTGCTCAGCTCCGGCGCGCACCACGAGTACCCCTCCTCGTCCTCGACCTCTCGCACGAGGTCGGCCCAGGCGGTGAGCAGCGCATGGGCCCGGACCAGGACATCGTTCGCGTGCCCGCCGGACGGCCGGCCGTCGGCCTTCGTCATTTCTCCTCGGCTGCCCGAGGGATCCCATAGGCCCGCTCGACCCGTAGGCGCACCACGAGGCGGCGGTCGCGGACCATGGCGGCGCGGTAGTCGTCCCAGTCGGGGTGCTCGCCGAGGACGTCGCGATAGAGGCGGATCAGTTCCTCGACCGTGTCGTCGTAGGGATCCTCGGCGACCGGCGTGAGGTCGGCGGTGGCCTCGGCGACCGTGTAGGCGCGGTGGTCGGGGGCGGTGACGTGGTACGACGCCCGGGGGTCGCGGCGCAGATTGCGGGTCTTGGCGCGGTCGTCCGTGACGGAGATCCGGATGACGCCCTCGTCCGGGTAGTAGTGGTGACTGACGTTCGACAGCTGGGGGCGTCCGTCGCGCTTGAGGGTGACCAGCACCCCGCCGCGACCCTCCGTGAGCAGCGCGAGCAGTGCGTTCTGCGTCGTCTCCTGAGCCATGTCTCGCACAACCCGCGCCCTGGGGAGCGCATTCCCCGCCGCGGCGAGTAGACAGTGTCTACTCTGTCCTGGTAGACACTGTCCATGAACCGGCCTCAGTCGCCCGAACAGGACCTCCGCACCCGTCTGGTCGACGCCGGTGCGGACCTCGTGACCCGGGAGGGCGCCGGGGCGCTGACCCTGCGGGAGATCGCCCGGCGGGCAGGTGTCTCGCACGGTGCGCCGCGTCGCCACTTCCCCACCCACCTGGAGCTGCTGTCGGCCATCGCGCACCGCGGCTTCGCCGAGCTCGCCGAGCGCGTGACGACGACGCTCGGCACGGGGACCGCGGATCCACGCGCGCAACTGACCGGACTGGGCCGCGCCTACCTGGAGTTCGCCCTGGAGAACCCCGGGATGTATGAGCTGATGTTCCGTCACGATCTGTTGGAGAGCGGCCACTTGCGGCTGCGGGACACCAGCCTGCCGTTGTTCGGCGTGCTGGTGGAGCTGGTCGGCCGAGCCCGCGCCGTCGCCGATGACGACGCCGTCGACGTCGCCGCCGCCCGGACCGTCGCGGGCGCGCTGTGGGCGAACCTGCACGGCATCGCGCAGTTGTGGCGCTGGGGCAGTCTCCGACTCGCCACCGGAGCCGACGACTTCACGCCCCTCCTGCGAGCCGCCCTGGACGCGCATCTCGGCCCGGAGGGCGGCCGGTGAAGGGTGCCCCGGGTTCCTCGCGTTCCCCACGTTCCCCGGGGCTGACGCTGGCGAGCAGCGTCGTCGGCGCCATGGTCGTGGCGCTGGACGGCACCGTGCTCACCGTCGCCCAACCGACCCTGCGCCGCGACCTGCACGCCTCCCTTCCCGAGGTCCAGTGGACCAGCACCGGCTACCTGGTCGCGGTGGCAGGCCTGTTGGTGTTCGCCGGGCGGCTCGGCGACCGATACGGCCACCGCCGCACCTTCGCCCTCGGCATGCTCGGCTTCGGCGCCGCCTCGGCGGGCATCGCGCTGGCACCCTGCGTGGGCTGGGTGATCGGGCTGCGGGTGGTGCAGGGCGTGTTCGGCGCGCTGCTTCAGCCGGCCACACTGGGGATGCTGCGGGCCGCGTACCCGCCCGAGCGGCTGCGGATGCCGATCGCCGTGCGCACCGCGTCCATCGGGGTGGCCGCGGCGGCCGGTCCGGTGGTGGGCGGGGCGCTGGCCACGCAGTTCGGCTGGCGGGCGGTCTTCCTCCTCAACATCGTGCCCGCGCTGCTCTTCGGCCTGTCGGCCCTCACCTCACGCGACCACGACACGACGCCTCCGCCCGCCCGTCCTGCGCTCCCGCTCGACATCCTCGGCGCCCTGCTGCTCGCCGTGGCCCTGGCCTGCCTGGTGCACACCCTCGTCACGCTGCCGGCCCTGACCTGGTCGGCCCCGGCCGCGCTCCTCGCCGGCGCCGCCTTCGTACGGCACGAGCGCCGCGCCGTCTCCCCGCTGCTGCCACCGGAGGCAACCGGTTCCAGGGCGGTGACCGCGGCGCTCGGCGTGCTCCTCATCGCGGCGGCGGCCCTCAACGGCGGACTGTTCGCCTGTGTCTACGTCCTCCAGGACGGCCTGGGCCTGACCCCGTTGCGCAGCGCCCTGCTCAGTCTGCCGCTGGCCGTGCTGCTGGTGGCCGCCGCACCCGCCTCTGCCGTGCTGCTGCGCCGGGCCGGCGCCCGCGTCACGGTCGCGGGGGCGACGGCCGTCCTCGCCGCCGGTCTGCTCGTGCTCGCCCGGGCCTCGGGAACGGCCGCCTTCTGTGTCGGATTCGCGCTCGTGGGCGCCGGGTTCGGCGCGGTGACGGTCGCGGCGACCCATGTCGTCGTACGGCAGGCTTCCGTGGAGTCGGCCGGGGTGGCGGGCGGTTTGCAGCAGACGGCGATGAACGTCGGGCCGGTGCTGGGCCTGGCGTCGGCGACCGTGCTGATGCACCTCGGCACGCCTCGCTCGCCCCTGGTCGTGCTGGCCTTCGTCGCGGCGGCGGCGCTGCCGGTCTGCCGCGCGCTGCCCAGCCGCTCGCATCCGGTACCGTCCGGCTCTCCTGCCCCGCACGCCGGTTCCACGGCAGGTGGAAGCGACGCAACGCACACGGATCATGGTGTCGAAAGGGGTCCGGACACGCGTTCCCTACGCGACCATGAGGTCTGAGGTCGTCCGGGCGGGGTAGGCCCGGACCGCACCTTGAACGAGCGCACCGGAGGAGAACGATGGCACTGCTGCGGCAAGAGGTCGACCCGAGCGAGGTCGGGCTGGACGCGAAGGCACTGGACCGCCTCGACCAGCACGTGGCCCACTATGTGGACGAAGGGCGCCTGCCCGGGTTCCTCGTGGCCGTCTCCCGCGGCGGCCGGGTCGCCCACCTCACCGCGCACGGCCACCGCGACCTCGCCGCCGGGCTGCCCGTCGGGGCCGACACCCTCTACCGGATCTACTCCATGACCAAGCCGGTCACCTCGGTCGCCGCGCTGATACTGATGGAGGAGGGCCGGCTACGGCTCGACGATCCGGTCGCCGACCATCTCCCGGCCTTCGCCGACCAGCGGGTGTACACGGGCGGCTCCGGCGCGGATCTCACCACCCGCCCGGTCGAACAGCCCCTGCTCGTGAAGCACCTGATGACCCACACCGCGGGCCTGACCTTCGCCTTCTACCACTGCCACCCCGTCGACGCCCTCTACCGGGAGGCCGGTCTGGAGTCGGCGGTGCTGCCGGGCTCGAACCTGGCGGAGACGGTCGAGGCGTACGCGCGGCTGCCGTTGCAGTTCGAGCCGGGCACGCAGTGGAACTACTCGGTGGCCACCAACGTGCTGGGCCGGATCATCGAGGTCGTCTCCGGCCGTCCCCTGGACGAGTTCCTCGCCGAGCGGATCTTCCGCCCACTGGGCATGCCCGACGCCGGCTTCCAGGTCACGGAGGAACAGGCCGGCCGACTGGCGGAGCTGTACGGCGACAGGGACAGCGGCGGTGTCGAACCGATCCTGGGCCTGCCCCTGTTCGGCCGCCCGCGGTTCCTGTCGGGCAGCGGCGGCATGGTGGCAACCGCTTACGACATCCACCGCTTCAGCGAGCTGCTGCGCCGCCGGGGCGAGCTCGACGGGGTCCGGCTGCTCGCGCCCGAGACGGTCGACCTGATGACCCGCAACCATCTGCCCGGCGGGGCCGACCTGCGCGCCTTCGGCAGCCGCCCCGCCCATGACGAACCCGGCCACGACGGCGTCGGCTTCGGCCTCGGCGTCTCCGTGGTCACCGACCCGAGCCGCACCCAGGCCCCCTCCGGCCTCGGCACATACGGCTGGAGCGGGGTCGCCACGACGACGTTCTGGGTCGACCCGAGCCACGACGTGAGCGTCCAGTTCCTGACCCAGCTGAGGCCGAAGCGGTCCCTGAAGCTCTACCCCGACCTCAAACGCCTGGTCCACGAGGCCCTCACGGACTGACCGCCCCGGGTCGACGCCGGTGTGTCAGCCCTCGACCCGCAGCGTGAACTCCAGTCCCTCGTCGTCGAGTTCGTCCAGCCACTGCTGCGAGCGCTGCGCCGTCTCGGCCGCCCTGCTCAGCCCGACCGGCAGGGAGCCGTCCAGGATGTGCCGGACGCCGAGGGCGAGCGGCCTGGAGACGCAGCGCGCCATCGCACTCTCCTCCTCGTCGCCCGCCAGGTCGAGAAGGTAACTCCCGGACCACGAAGGGCGGCCGACGACGCTCCCGCCTCCGCCTCCGCCCTCGCCTGCGTCTCCGCCTCCGCCCACATCCTCGCCCGCGTCCACGGACACCTCCAGCGACACGGCGAGGACCACCCGGTCGCGGTCGGCGTCCGTGGTGGGATAGGCGGCCGCCAACTCCCGGGCCAGGGCGGCGATCCGGGCGTCGTCGCCGGCCTTCAGCTCTTCGAACACCGTGCCCCAGGCCCGCAGCCAGCCGTCCAGACGCAGGGTGCCGCGCACGAAGGTCTGCGGCTTCCAGCCGCGCGGCAGTTCGTACTGCTCGATGAACGGGACGCTGTCGCGGTTGGGATAGACCTCGAATGTCTCACCGCCGACGAGGTGTCCGCGTGTCGCCTCCCAGGGCCGGTCGACCACGATCTCGGCGCCGTCCTCGACGTAACGCGCGGCCGAGCGCAGGGCGTTGAGGACGCCGAGGGGAGCCCAGCTGAACCGGTACCGGAAGTCGTTGGGGACGGCGGGGACGCCTCCACAGTACGAGGTGAGCCGGTACGAGGCCGTCGTGTCGTCGCCGATCGCCGCCCGGGCGCGGGCGACGAGGCTGTGCGCGAAGAGGTGGTCGATGCCCGGGTCGAGTCCGGCCTCGGTGAGGACGACGATCCCCGCCTCCTCGGCCGCGGGCACCTGCTCCAGCACCGCGTCCGAGACATAGCTGGAGCACGCGAAATGGGCCCGGCGGGTCACGCAAGCCGACAGCAGCCGCGCGTGCTCGGGCGCGGGCAGCATCGACACGACGACGTCCCCGGGGGCCAGTTCGGCCGTGAGCGCGTCGAGGGTGTACGCGCGCGGCTCGGCGCGTCCGGTCAGGCCCAGCCGGTCGAGGGCCTCGGCCGCCCGCTCCACCGTGCGGTGCCACAGGCGGACCCGGCCCGTGTGCGCGCACAGGGCGGCCAGGCCGCTGCCCGTGGAGAGCCCGGCGCCGACCCAGTGGACGGCGCCCGATGCGGGAACGAGGTCGGGAACCGGGTCGAGGACGTGGTCAGGCACGGTCGAACTCCCCTTCTCGCAAGCCGAGTTCGCGGCACGCCTCGCGGAATCGGTCCAGACAGCGACCCCACGGTCCGCCGGCGCCGACGCCCGTCCCCACGCCGAGGTCCAGCAGGAGAGGCGTCAGATCGGCCGAGAAGTCGGCGCTGGACTCGCGTGGCAGCAGGGACGGCAGATTGTCGATGGCGATGAGGTCGAGCGGGGGCTCCTTGCGCAGGCGGCGCACCGGATCCGTCCACTCGGTCGTGCGGTCGTACACCGGCAGGACGTTGAGGGGCGAGCCCACGTCGCAGGTGACGTCGGAGACGGTGCGCAGCCGGCGGGCCGGGGCGTCGAGGTCCTCCTCGCGGACGAACGGCGGCACCGGGGCGGTGGCGAGGACACAGTTGACCAGCACGTCGTGCGCCAGCAGGGCGGCGCGGTCCAGGTCGCGGGTCTCCGCCAGGTCCCAGCAGACGGGTTCCACGCCGGCCGTGGCGAACGCTGCCTGTGCGCCGCGTCCGCTGCGGCCCAGGGCGCCGACGACGAGCGCGGTGAACTCCTCGTCACCGGGCGCCGGGCGCAGCGTCTCGTCCAACTCGCCTTTCTCCGTGGGCCGCAGGGGCGCGCTGAGCCGACCCCGGTGCTGGAGGACCGCCAGGGCGGCGCCCAGGTAGCCGGCCCAGAAGCCGAACGCGGCGAGGCGACGGCCGTCGTCGTCGACCAGGTACTCCAGGTCGAGCAGCGCCCCTCCCCCGGCGGCGAACCGGCGCAACAGGTCGCCGGCGCCCGGCTGTTGCTTGTAGGCGTGCCCGAAGAAGATATGCCGATGCGTCAGCTCACCTGGCTGGTCCGGGAGTTCCTTCAGGCCGAGGATCACCGCGTCCCGCGGCGCGGACGTCCAGGAGCCCGCGGGGGCGATCCGGGCGCCGACGGTCTCGTACTCCTGGGTCGGGAAGACGCGTTGCGGGGAGTCCTCGACCGTGAGGTGCACGCCTGCCTCGACGAGGCGGCGGGCGTCCTCCGGGACGACCGGGGTGCGCCGCTCGGTGGGGCGGGCCTCGTGACGCAGCCACAGGTGCGGTTCGGGCGTGCTCGGCTCGGTCGTACGCAGCTCGCTCATACGCAGTTGGCCTCCGGACGCGGGGCGTCGGCCGCGAAACGGTCGGCGCTCAGGGGGGTGACGTCCACGAAGGGTACGCGGCCCAGGTACAGGTCGCGGACGACCTCGCCGACGGCCGGCCCCTGGAGGAAACCGTGGCCCGAGAAGCCGGTCGCATACAGAAAACGGGATACCGAAGACGCCTCGCCGATCAGGGCGTTGCAGTCCGGGCTGACCTCGTACAGTCCCGCCCAGCCGCCCGTGCGCCGCAGGTCGAGGAGGGCGGGGGCGCGGCGCTGCATGGCGTCGGCCAGGCGGGGGATCCACCGCTCGTGGGTGTCGGTGGCGAACCCGGGACGCTCGTCCGGATCGGACAGACCGACCAGCAGGCCGGGGCCCTCGGTGTGGAAGTAGAGGGTGCTGCTGAAGTCGATGGTCATGGGCAGGCCGGGCGGCAGACCGGGGACCGCTTCGGTGACCGCGATCTGGCGGCGCAGCGGCTGCACCGGCAGCTCCACGCCGGCCATCGCGCCGACGGCCTTGGACCAGGCGCCGGCCGCGCAGATCACCGTGTTCGTGGTGATGCGGCCGAGCGTGGTCTCCACGGCGGTGATCGCGGCGCCCTGCCGTTCGATGCCGGTGACCGCGGTGTGCCGCAGGATGCGCGCACCGCACCGGCGGGCGGCGGCCGCGTACCCGTGGACGACGGCTTCCGGCGTGCAGTGGCCGTCGTCGGGCGAGAACGCGGCCGCCAGTAACCCGTCGGTCCTGATCAGCGGGGAGAGGCGCTGCGCCTCGGCGGGGTCGATCATGCGGCTGGGCACGCCCAGCGCGTTCTGCAGCCGCACGCCCGCCTCGAAGGAGGAGACCTCCTGCGGAGTGGACAGCAGGAAGAGGTAACCGACGCGGTGCAGGCCGATGTCGTACCCGATCTCCTCCTCGAACCGGCCGAACGCCTCCAGGCTGCGCGCCCCGAGCTGGATGTTCAGTTCGTCGGAGAACTGGGCGCGGACCCCTCCGGCCGCCTTCGAGGTCGAGCCGGCGGCGAGTTCGTCCCGCTCGACCAGCAGGACGTCGCGGACACCGGCGGCGGCGAGGTGGTAGGCGATGCTCGTGCCCATCACCCCACCGCCGATGACGACTACCGAGGCATGCGTGTTCACGCGAGCGGCTCCTTTTCGCGGCGGCCCCGGCCCTGACGCCGGCGCCGAGGCTGTCGTATGCCGTGACCGCCGTGATCCCTGCCCGTTCGGGCGGCGGCCCGAAGCACTCTCAGGACCAGTGGGCCACCGCGTCGAGGTGGGGCAGCCGGTGGTCCAGGCGCTCCCGCTTGGTCCGCAGGTAGGTGATGTTGTTCTCGCACGGCTCGATCAGCAGCGGCACCTCCTCGGCGACCTTGATGCCGTTGTCGACCAGCGCCTCGCGCTTGCGCGGGTTGTTCGACATCAGACGGACGGAGCGCACGCCCAGGTCGCGCAGGATGTCGGCGGCCACCTTGTAGTCGCGGGCGTCGACGGGGAAGCCGAGCGCGACGTTCGCCTCGACGGTGTCCAGGCCCTCCGCCTGCAGCGCCATCGCCCGCAGCTTGCCGAGCAGCCCGATGCCCCGGCCCTCGTGCCCGCGCAGGTAGACGACGATGCCGCGGCCCTCGGCGACGACGGCGCGCAGCGCCGACTCCAGTTGGTCGCCGCACTCGCAGTGCTGGGAGCCGAACGCGTCGCCGGTCAGGCATTCCGAGTGCAGCCGGGTCAGCACGTCCTCGGCGCCGATCTCCCCGTAGACGAGGGCGACCTGTTCGTCGCCCCGGTCGTGGTCCATGTAGCCGATCGCCTGGAATTTGCCGTACACGGTGGGCAAGGGCGCATTCACCACGCGTTCCACACCGGTGCGCTGGGGGGTCTTCGTGCCGAGTACGCCAATTTTTTCTGTCATGATCTGGTTCCTAAGCAGAGACGAAGGGCCGGGGAAAGATGAGTATTTCGGGAATACGGTCGGCGGCGTACGGCACGGTACCGACGGACACCACCGAAGACGTACGGACCCGGGGTGCCGGCGTCCCGACGCAGGTGGCGGTCCTTCCCGTCGGAAGCTTCGAGCAGCACGGACCGTACCTGCCCCTGGCCACCGACACACTGGTCGCCTGCGCCATCGCCCAGGAGATCGCCGGGGCGTACCCGGTGCACCTCCTTCCGCCGGTGACCATCGCCTGCTCGCACGAGCACGCGGCCTGGCCGGGGACCGTCAGCATCTCCTCCGTGACCCTTCACGCGGTGGTACGGGACATCGCGGCGTCATTGCGCCGCTCGGGCGTCGAGGCCCTGGTGCTGGTCAACGGACACGGCGGGAACTACGTCCTGGGCAACGTCGTCCAGGAGTCCTCCGCCCGCGGTGAGCGGATGGCGCTCTTCCCGGCCCCGGAGGACTGGGAGACGGCGCTGGAGCGGTCCGGGGTGTCGACCTCGCTGCTCACCGACATGCACGCCGGGGAGATCGAGACCTCGATCCTGCTGCACGCTCATCCCGAACTCGTCCGGCCCGGTCACGAGTCGGCCGATTTCGTCGCGGACGATCGCCGTCATCTGCTCACTCTGGGAATGTCCGCCTATACCGATTCAGGCGTCATCGGCCGTCCTTCCCTGGGGTCAGCGGAAAAGGGGAAGGAACTCCTGGCGAGCCTGGCGGATTCCTTCGGCGCGTATTTCTCATTGCTCACCACCGGGGCTTCGACGATCACTTCGGAGCCCGACTCCGTGTAGTGCGGCCGCTGTTCGTCGCGTTCGGGTCCGGCCGCCTCGACGGCCCCCGCCCGCACGCCCGCGTACCAGCGGACGACCAGCACGACCGCCCCCGGCAGGGCCGCCACGAAGCTGAGCACGCCGTACACGATCGCGACCGCGAGGCCGGTGCTCGCACCGAGCCCGGCGGCGCCGAACGCCCAGGCGGTGACGCCCTCGCGGGGCCCCCAGCCGCCGACGTTCAGCGGCAGGCCCATGGCGAGCAGGGCGAGGACGGCGATCGGCAGCAGCGCGAGGACGGACGCCGAGGAGCCGGCGACCCGGGCGGCCACCACGAACATCCCCAGGTGGCCGGCCAGCACGACCGCCGACGACACGGCGACGCCCGGCCCGTTGCGCCGCGACAGCAGTCCCTCGCGCGCCTCGGCCAGCACCGCCCGCAGCCGACCGCCGCGGCGCGCCGTCGAGGAGTTCATCCGGACCGCGACGACGACGGCGAGCGCGCCCACCCCGGCCAGCAGGACCAGCGGGGCGAGCTGCCGCGCGTCCGCCATGACCGGGGAGGGCAGCGTCAGCAGGACCGTTACGCCTGCCACTGCCAGCACCAGCTGCCCCGCGGTGCGCTCCAGGACGACGGCCCGCACGCCGCGTCCCACATCGCCGGCGCTCTGCCCGTGCCGCACCGCGCGGTGCACATCGCCGAGGACGCCGCCGGGCAGCGCGGCGTTCAGGAACAGCGACCGGTAGTAGTCGGCGACGGCCGGGCCGAGCGGCAGCCGGATCCGCAGCGCACGGGCCACCAGCGCCCACCGCCAGGCGCTGAACACCGTGGTGACCGCGCCGATCCCGAGCGCGACCAGGAGGGTCGGGGCGTCGATCCGCCGAAGCCCGTCCAGGAAGACGCCGGTGCCCAGCTTCCACAGCAGGGCGGTGAGGATGACGACCCCGGCGACGGTCCCGAAGTGCGTGCGCAGGGCGCGGTTGCCGAGCAGGGCACGCAGCCGCGAGGGCCGCTTCGCGCGCGGACCGGTCACGATGACGCCGATACGGGCCTCGGACACGGCGGCGCCGGTGCGGGCCACCGACGGGCCGCGCAGCGGCCGCCGGACGACCGGCCCCGCCCCCTCGCCCCACCCGAGCGGCGCGGCGGCGCGCACCAGGGGGCCGACCGTCTCCGTGCTCATCACGCGCCGCCCGTCGGCCGGGCCAGTGCCAGCAGATCGCTGTGGTGGACCGTGACGTGCAGTTCGCCCGCCGCGCAGGTCGCGAGCCGGCCGGCCAGGTAGGCCTCGGCGCGCTCGGCGAGCCCGGGGCGCTCCTCCACGGCCGCGCCGACCCAGCCGCGCAGCCACTGGGCGGTCAGGCCCACGTTCTCGGGGCCGAGCCGCCAGGGGCTCGGGTGGACCTTGACGGTCGCGCCGTGGGCGGCGAACGCCTCGCAGGCGACGGTCACCGCGTCGGGGCCGAGCAGGCCGTCGCGCCGCTGGTGGTCGTTGAAGGCGGCGGCGATCTCCTCGTCCAGCGGGTCCGGGGCGGAGAACTCGACGCGGCCGGCCACCGAGAGCGTCAGCAGCGCCGGGCAGCCCGCGCCCGCACAGGCCGAGGCGAGCGTCTCGACCTCCTC
The DNA here is from genome assembly GCF_040655955.1 of Streptomyces sp. NPDC050263. NCBI lineage: Bacteria > Bacillati > Actinomycetota > Actinomycetes > Kitasatosporales > Streptomycetaceae > Streptomyces > Streptomyces sp. NPDC050263. The sequence goes on from NZ_JBFAKW010000108.1 coordinate 28,987, forward strand.
GCGGGTGAGGACGTCCAGCAGTGCGGAGGCGGTGACCAGGGAGGCGCCCAGCAGGGCGTCCGGGGTGAGACGGGCGACGTCGCCGCGCCGCGTCTCGACGGTGACCCGACTGCCGTCGGCGGCCGCCCGCGGGGAGGCGACGGCCGCGAAGTGCAGCAGGTAGGGGTCACGGTCGTGCAGCACCCAGTGCTGGGCGCCGTCCAGCCGGGGGGCCAGCCAGCGGCCCATGGAGCCGGTCCCGCAGCCCAGGTCGTGGATGGCCAGGCCGCTGCGGCCCGGCAGGTTGGCGAGCCGGATCCGCAGCGGGTCCAGCAGCTCCATCGCCCGGGCGGCGGCGTCGGCGGGCTCGCGCAGCTCCAGCCACTCGGGGGCGTAGCGGGGCTGCTCGTCCGGGCCGGCGTCGCGCAGCCGCACGGTGGGCCGCTCACCGGGGCGGACCACCGGTCCGGCGCCGGCGATGACGGCCTGCGCCACGGAACCCGCGCCCGCGTCAGTGCTGTCAGGAACCACTGCCTCGGTCATCAGACCGGCCTCCTTCCGGACCGGCTGGGTCGGAATGCCGCCCACCCGTCGTGCCACGTCGGCCGGGGTCGCCGTCGTCTTCCTCATGCCGCCCTCCGGGGTTCGCTGGGAAGCCGGCCGAGCACCCCGGCCAGGCTCTGGGCGGTGCTCGCCCAGCCGTTCAGTGCCGCCCGGCGGCCGCGCGCGGCGGCCTTGAGGCGACGCCGCACGTCCGCCTCGCCGAACCAGCCGCGCAGTTCGGCCGCGAGAGCGGCCGGGTCCTCCGGCGGGACCAGGATCCCGGGGACACCGCCGTCGGGGGCACGGCCGACCGCCTCGGGCAGCCCGCCGACGTCCGTCGCGAGGACCGGGATGCCGCGGGCGAGCGCCTCGGTGACGGCCATGCCGTACGTCTCGGCGTACGAGGTGAGGACCATCAGGTCGGCGGAGGCGTAGGCGGCGTCGAGCTCGGCGCCGGCCTTCGGGCCCGCGAGCTGCAGCCGGTCCTCGAGGCCGTACTTCGCGATGAGGCCGCGCAGATGGGTGACGTACTCCGGGTCCTGCCCGAGGCCGCCCACGCACACGCAGCTCCACGGCAGGTCCCGGGCCGCGGCCAGCGCCTCCACCAGCCGGTGCTGGCCCTTGCGCGGAGTGACCGCGGCCACGCACAGCAGCCGGGAGACGCCGTCCGTGCCGGAGGCCAGCGGGGCGATGTCGGCGCCGGGGGCGGCCACATGCACCCGCTCGGGGGCGAGGCCGTGGTGCGAGACGAGCCGGCGGACCGCCCACTCGCTGGTGGCGATCACCGCGGGCACGGCCCGCAGCACGGCCCGCTCCTTGGCGTCGAGTTCGGCCGCCACCTCGGGCGCGAGACCCCGCTCGTCGCCCAGCGGAAGGTGGACGAGGACCGCGAGCCGCAGCCGCTCCGCCTCGGGGACGATGATCTCCGGCACCCCGCAGGCCACCAGGCCGTCGATGAGGACGACCGTGCCGTCGGGGAACTCCCGCAGGGTGCGGGCCAGTTCCGCGCGGGCCGCGGCCTCCGGGCGGGGCCAGGAACCGGACGCCAGGTGCTTGTGCACCTGCCAGCCGAAGCCGGGCAGGTCCAGGCACAGGCGCCGGTCGTAGGCGTTGCCGCCGCTCGGGTTCGCCGGGTCGTCGACGCCGCCGGGCATCACGAAGTGCACGGAGCGCAGCGACATGGGGATGATCCCGCCGATCTTGGGAAGCACCGCCTGAGAAGGCACGTACGAGAGCGGGGCCGTGTGCACGGTCTTCTCCAGAGTCACGTCGGTCACAGCGCACGCTCGTAACTCGCCCAGGCGACGTGCGACTCGTGCAGGGAGACCGCGATGGCGGCGATGCCCCGGGCGCCCTCGCCGAGAGCCCCCTTGTGGATGCGCTCCGCGAGCCGGTCCGCAATGACCTTGGCCAGGAACTCCGTCGACGTGTTGATCCCGGCGAAGTCGGGCTCGTTGTCGAGGTTGCGGTAGTTCAGCTCGCTGACCACGGCACCCAGTTCCTGCGTGGCGAGTCCGATGTCGACGACGATGTTGTCGTCGTCCAGCTGCTCGCGGCGGAAGGTGGCGTCCACGAGGAACGTCGCTCCGTGCAGGCGCTGCGCGGGTCCGAAGACCTCGCCGCGGAAGCTGTGGGCGATCATGATGTGATCGCGGACGGTGACACTGAACAACGGACGACCCTCCAGGTGCGGCGCGTCTGGCTCCTCCGGCCGTTGGCCGCCGGGGGATGCCGTGTAGTACGGACCTTCGCTTCCCCTTGTTCAGCCCGATCTCACTCTTTTCTCAGGTCAGGCGCTCTTGTGCGTACCTGACGCGGTGACACAGGGCCGGAATCCCGCCCGACGCGAGCTTCGGCATGACGTCCGGCAGCTCCTCGAAGGCGCTGTCCCCCGTGACGAGGGCGTCCAGCGCCGGGTCGGCCAGCAGCTCCAGCGCGAGAGCGAGCCGATCGGCGTACGTACGGCTGGAACGGCGGGCCGGGGAGACCGTGCCGACCTGGCTGCTGCGGATGACCAGCCGACGCGAGTGGAACTCCTCGCCGAGCGGCAGGGAGACCTTCCGGTCGCCGTACCAGCTCAGTTCGAGGACCGTGCCCTCGGCTCGCAGCAGCTCCAGGGAGCGGGCGAGACCCGCTTCGGTCGCACTGGCGTGCACGACGAGATCACAGCCGTCCAGGGCGTCCTCGGGCGCGGCGAAGTCGACGCCCAGGGCCTCGGCGGTCTTCGCCCGCGCCGGGTCGGCGTCCACCAACTGCACGCGCACACCCGGGAAGCGGGCCAGCAGCGCGGCCACCGAGCAGCCGACCATGCCGCCGCCGACCACCGCGATCCGGTCGCCGACCAGCGGCGCCGCGTCCCACAGCGCGTTGACGGCCGTCTCGATCGTGCCGGCCAGGACGGCCCGTTCGGCGGGCACGGAGTCGGGGACGACCGTCACGGCGCCGACCGGGACGACGTACCGCGTCTGGTGCGGATAGAGACAGAAGACGGTCCGTCCGACGAGCTCCTTCGGCCCCTCCTCCACCAGACCCACGTTGAGGTAGCCGTACTTCACCGGCGCCGGGAACTCGCCCTCCTGGAACGGCGCCCGCATCACGGCGTGCTGGCTGGCGGGGACCCCGCCGCGGAAGACGAGCGTCTCCGTGCCGCGGCTCACGCCGGAGAAGAGCGCGCGGACCAGCACCTCGCCCTCGCCGGGGTCGGGAAGGGTGAGATCGCGGATCCCGCCCTCACCCGGAGAGTCGATCCAGAACGCACGTGCGGTGCGGTTCATCGGGATCCTCCTGAACGATCGGGAACCTGTTCACGTACCGAGGTGTGCACAGTCCGCGCACAGTACGCGGCACTGATCATCTCTGTCATCTGGCCGGAGGAATGTGCGGTGGCCCTGAACAACACTTACGACGCAAGGCTGGTCCAGCAGGAGACCGCTGTGGGAGCGGGCGTTCAGATCCTGTTGCTGGCCCTGCTCGGCACGGCGATCGGCATGGGGCCGGCGGGCTGGGTGACCGGTCTCGTCTTCGCCATCGCCACCTGGGCGGTCCTCTCCCGGGCGCTGCACCGTTCCAGTCTGCGCTCCTTCGGCCCGGCCAACCGGGTCACGCTCGGCCGGGCGACCCTGGTCGGCGGGGTGACCGCGCTGGTCGCGGACTCCTTCGAGTCCGCCCCGCCCGTGACGCTCCTGGTCGGCCTGACGGCCGTCGCCCTCATCCTCGACGGCGTCGACGGCAAGGTCGCCCGCCGCACCGGCACCTCGTCGGCGCTCGGCGCCCGCTTCGACATGGAGGTCGACGCGTTCCTGATCCTGGTGCTCAGCGTCTACGTCTCGATGGCACTGGGCCCGTGGGTCCTGCTCATCGGCGGCATGCGCTACGCCTTCGTCGCCGCGGCCCGCGTCGCCCCCTGGCTCAACGCCGCGCTCCCGCCGAGCACCGCCCGCAAGACGGTCGCCGCCCTCCAGGGCGTCCTGCTGCTGGTGGCGGGCGCCGACCTGCTGCCCCACGCGGCCAACTTCGCCGTCGTGCTGCTGGCGCTGGGCTCGCTGGTGTGGTCCTTCGGCCGCGACGTGCTGTGGCTGTGGCGCACCTCGCGCGTCACGGCGGAGGCTCCCGCGGAGAAGACGCTCGAGCTCGTCTAGTGCCGCGGCAGGCAACGTTTGCCCGTCAAGGAGCGGCGTCCGGTGCGTGCTCTCGGCGTGCCGGCCGGAAGTCCTCGTACTGGACGTACT
>NZ_JBFAKW010000109.1:0-32558 GCF_040655955.1 Streptomyces sp. NPDC050263
GTGCTCTCGGTGTGCCGGCCGGAAGTCCTCGTACTGGACGTACTTGGGCTTTCGGCCGGTGCGGCGAGAGCACGCACCGGGCGTCGCGACGGGGCGAACGTTGCCTGCCGCGGCACTAGCTTTCAGGGGCGCACCGGCAGACGCAACGCGACCTACTCGCCCTTCGCCGCGGTCAACCCCTCCAGCCGACTCAGCATCGACACCTTCCCGCCCCGCGCCCCCTTCGCCGGCGCAAGGGCAACCTCGTTCGCGACGAACTCCATCGTCAGCGACTGCTTGGTCTCTCCGGTGGTCAACGCCTGCACGTTCCGGTTGGGAGTAGGCACCGCCGCACCCGGCGCGGCCGTCTGCTTCACGTAGTGGTGCGTGGTGAAGAACACCGCCGCACCCCCGTCCACCGTGCGCAACGCCAACGGAGCGTACTCGCCGCCCGTCAACTCCTCGTCGATGTACTGCGTGACGAGCCCCGGCTTGGTCGCGTTCTTCTCCCGCGTGGCACGCATCTCGTCGGTGTACGCGCCGTTCGCGAACGCGCCCTGGCCGCTGCGCAGATACGTCGTGTAGTCCTTGCTCAAGTCCTCCGGCGCCAGCGCCAGTTCGGCGGTGTTCGCCGGCACGGCCTCGGCGAGGCCGTCCTTGTCCTTCTTGAACTCCGGTATCGAGCCCGCCGCGACGAACGTCAGATACGTCGCCTGCCACGGCTGCGACAGCCCGCTCCGGGTGAAGACCAGCAGCCAGCGCGAGTCGCCGCCCTTGTTGCCCTTCGCGTCGGCGAGGAACCAGCGCGGCCAGCCCGCCTTCTCGGGGATCGTGTACTTCACGTCCGACAGCACCAGCGGCGTGTGCTGCGGGTTGCCGCCCGGGTTGTTGACCCGCCCCGCCTTCAGCCGCGCCGCGTCGATGATTCCGAGGGCGCCGGCGGTGTACTCGGCGTCGAGAGAACCGTCGAACGCCGCGTCCGCCTTGTTGTATGCGGCCGTGAACTGTTCGACCGCCTTCACGGCCTCCCCCTGGGTGGCGCCCGGGAGCACCTCGAGCTCCCCGTGGACCACCACACAGCCGCTCGCGGTGAGCGAGACGGCGGTGAGCGAGGCCGCTATGAGTGCGTACCGATCACGGCTGCGGAGCCTTCGACGCTGCGGAACCCCGGTCGTCAGGCTGCGTTCCCTGCTCATCAGGTGACTTCACCTTCCCCTTCCCGGAGGCGAACCCTACCGGGGCGAGGAACAGCGCGAGCGTCGGGACCAGGTACAGCAGCCACACCGTGACCTGGAGGACCGTCGGATCGGGCTGGAAGTTGAACACGCCCTTCAGCAGCGTGCCGTACCAGCTGTCCGGCGGGATCGTGTCGCTGATGTCGAACGCCTTGTCCGTCAACCCCGGGACCCAGTCGGCCTCCTGGAGGTCGTGGAAGCCGTACGCCAGCACGCCCGCGGCCACGACGACGAGCATCCCGCCGGTCCAGGTGAAGAACTTGGCCAGGTTGATGCGCAGCGCGCCCCGGTAGAACAGCCAGCCCAGCAGGACCGCCGTGGCCAGGCCCAGCGCCACGCCGATCAGCGGGCGCGGGCTGCCGTCGCCGGCCGCGTGCACCGACGCCCACACGAACAGGGCCGTCTCCAGGCCCTCCCGGCCGACCGCGAGGAACGCGGTGGCGACCAGCGCGCCGGTGCCCATCGCCAGGGCCGCGTCCAACTTGCCGTGCAGCTCGGCCTTCAGATGCCGGGCCGTGCGCCGCATCCAGAAGACCATCCAGGTCACGAGCCCGACCGCGAGGATCGACAGCGACCCGCCGAGCGCCTCCTGCGCCTGGAACGTCAGTTCCTGGGAGCCGAATTCGAGGACGCAGCCGAAGCCCAGCGCGAGCAGCACCGCGACGGCGATACCGGTCCACACCGGCTTCAGCGCGTCCCGGCGGTCGGTCTTCACCAGGTAGGCGATGAGGATGCAGACGACGAGCGAGGCCTCCAGGCCTTCCCGCAGTCCGATCAGGTAGTTGGAGAACACGGGCTACGCCTCCTTGGCGAACAGCGTCCGGCCCCACCAGTCGTCCTTGTCGCGGACGCCCGGCGGGACGGCGAAGACAGCCGAACCCACGTGCTGGATGTACTCGTTGAGTGCGTCGGTGGCGAGATTGCGCTGGACGCGGACGAACCCCTCGCGCACGTCACGCTGGTAGGCGAGGAAGAACAGGCCCGCCTCCAGCCGGCCCAGGCCGTCGGTGCCGTCGGTGAACGAGTAGCCGCGGCGCAGGATCGTCGCCCCGTGGTTGGAGTCCGGGTGCGCGAGCCGTACGTGCGCGTCGGGCTTCATCGCCTTGAGGAACGGCTCGTCGCGTTCCTTCGCCTTGCCCACGGGGGCGCCCTCGCCCTTGTCCCGGCCGAAGATGTCCTCCTGCTCCTGGAGCGAGGTGCGGTCCCAGGTCTCGATGTGCATGCGGATGCGCCGGGCGACCAGGTACGACCCGCCGGTCATCCAGTCCGGCCCGTCCTTCTCGCCCACCCACACGAACTTCTTCAGCCGATCGGTCTCGGTGCCCGCGATGTTGCGGGTGCCGTCCTTGAAGCCCATCAGGTTGCGCGGGGTCTGCGCCTCGGGCGTCGTGGACGAGGTCTTGCCGAAGCCGAGCTGCGACCAGCGCACGACGACCTTGCCCATGCCGATCCTGGCCAGGTTGCGGATCGCGTGCACGGCGACCTGGGGGTCGTCCGCGCACGCCTGGACGCACAGGTCGCCGCCCGAGCGGGCCGCGTCGAGGGCGTCCCCGGCGAACTGGGGCAGGTCGACCAGGGCCGCGGGCCGCTCCTTCGCGAGCCCGAACCTGGAGAACAGCGACGGCCCGAAGCCGACCGTGAGCGTCAGCCGCGACGGCTTCAGCCCCAGCGCCTCGCCGGTGTCGTCCGGCGGCGCCTCGGCGAGACCGCCGTACGCGCCGTCCCCGACCGTCTTGCCGGCCGTCATCCGCCGGGCCGCCTCGGTCCAGTCCTTCAACAGCTGGACGAACTCGGCGCGGTCGTCGGTCTGCACGTCGAACGCGGCGAAATGCAGCCGGTCCTGCACGGGCGTGGCGATGCCCGCCTGGTAGGCGCCGTGGAAGTCGACCGCGGCGCCGGTGTCGGCGGCCGTCGGGTCGACGTCGTCGCCGGTACGGGTCATGGCGACCGCCCCGCCGGCCGCGGCGGCGCCGAGCGCGAGCCCGGCCCCGCCCCAGCCGATCAGCGACCGCCGGGAGGGAGTGTTCGTCATGGTCGTCCCCTACTTCGCGACGGCGGCGGCGAGCTTGGACAGCGGCTCGGCGAGCGCGTTGACCGCGTCCGACAGCTTCTTGCGGTCGGCGGCGCTCACCTTGTCGTAGGAGGTGAACTCGTACGACGACGTGTTCGGGCGGTAGGTGTCCAGCAGCGCGTTCAGCGCGGCGAACTGCTTGTCCAGTTCGGTGACCAGAGCCGCGTCGTTCTCCTTCGCGACCGACTTGAGCAGCTCGTACGACTCCTGCGCGCCCTCGACGTTGGCCTTGAAGTCGACGAGGTCGGTGTGCGAGTAGCGGTCCTCCTCGCCGGTGATCTTGCCGGTGGCGACCTCGTCGAGGAGCTCCTTGGCGCCGTTGGCCATGGAGGTGGGGGTGATCTCGGCCTTGCCGACCCGCTTCTGCCAGTCGGTCAGGTCGGTGACGAGCTGGTCGGCGAGGGTCTTGTCCTCGGCGGTGATCTTCTTGTCCTGCCAGAGGGACTTCTCCAGCCGGTGCCAGCCGGTCCACTTCTGGCCGGCCTCCAGGCCGTCGGCGCGGGTGTCGACCAGCGGGTCGATGTCGCCGAACGACTCCGCGACCGGCTCGGTGCGCTCCCAGCCGATGCGGGAGGGGGCGTAGGCCGCCTTCGCGGCCTCGATGTTCCCGGCCTTGATCGCGGCCACGAAGGTCGCGACCCTGGGCAGCGTCTCGTCGGCCTGCTCCTGCGCGTACTTGCGGTAGGCGGCCACGGCCTTGTCCAGGCGGGGGTCGCGCTTGGCGACGGAGCCGCCGGTGACCTTGAGGTCCTGGCGGATGCCGTCGCCCTTCATGCCCGGCTTGCAGGCGATCTCGTAGTCGCCGGCCTTCACCTCGGCGGTGACCCGCTGCTTGGTGCCGGGGCCGATGTTCTCGCGCTCGCTGACGACCCGGTCGTCCGGGAAGAGGATGTAGACCTCGGTGACCTTGGAACCCTTGTTCTCGATGGCGAGTTCGACGTGCCCGGCGGAGATCTCCTTCTTGGAGGTCTCGCACTTGGCGTCCGTGGCGGTCACGCCGATGACCCGGTCGCCGTCTGTCGAGTCGCTCTTCGAGGTGCAGCCAGTGACGGCGGTCAGTGCGGTCACAGCGGTAACGGCGGTGACGACGGACAGTCTGACGGCTCGCATTCAGGCTCCCAGCGGTGGCTGAAAAATCACGTGACAGGGCTCACGCGGATTGGTGAGGCTCGCCTAACTTATCCAAGGCTTACCTGTGCAAGACAGGCCCCTGCCGTGATTCACCTCTCATAAATGCCGTAAGGGCACGAGCGGATCACGGTGGCTCAAAACGGACCCCAAGGGAAGGTCAAAGGAGATTCAAAGATTCCGCTTCGGGATCGCGAGGACGGTTCCGGTGCGAGGGTGCGCAAGCACCTCGACGGGTTGGTCGCAGACGTCCGACAGCGGCCCCTCGGTGAACACCTCGCCCGGCGGACCGTCCGCGGCGGCCCGCGGGGCCGGCGGAGCCACTGGTGTCACCGGTGTCGGCGGGCTTCTCCAGGGCGGCCATGATCAAAACTTAGGTTAGCCTTACCTTTGCCCGCTGTGGCGCTCCGTCCGACCGGTGCTTCAATTCCCCGGTGACTGATTACGACGTGCTCCGTGTCTTCTGTGCGCCGAACGGCGGCTACGGCAACGAACTTGGCGTGGTCCGCGAAGGCTCGGTGCTGCCGGACCGCGAGGACCGGCAGGCCCTCGCGGCGAAACTCGGCTTCAGCGAGACGGTGTTCGTCGACGACCCCGAGCGCGGGATCATCGACATCTACACGCCCACCGTCCGCCTGCCCTTCGCGGGCTACCCGTGCGTGGGCGTCGCCTGGCTGCTCGACGTGCCCGAACTGGTCACCCCGGCCGGAGTCGTGGGCACCCGCCTGGACGGGGAGTTCACCTGGATAGAGGCGCGCGCGGAGTGGGCCCCGCCGCGTGCCTTCCGCCAGTACGCCACTGCCGCCGAGGTCGACGACCTGCCCGTTCCCCCGCCCGGCGAGTGGATGTACGCGTGGGCCTGGGAGGAGGAGTCCGCGGGCCGGATCCGCGCCCGCGGCTTCCCGGGCCGCGACGACGGCATCGACGAGGACGAGGCGACGGGCGCCGCCGCGCTGCTGCTCACCGAGCGGCTCGGCCGTGCCCTCAACATCACCCAGGGTGCGGGCTCCCAGATCCTGACGGCCCCGCAGCCGTACGGCTGGGTGGAGATCGGCGGCCGGGTGTTCCTGGAGCGCTGAGCCCTCCGGGCGAGGCGGAAAGGGCCGTACGGGTGGTCTCGCGTGTGCGGGCGGAGGTCAGCGGGGATCACTGGGCGTGATCGCTCAGCCCCGCGAGAGGAACATCATGCGCATCCGATCCGTCCTGGCCGCAACCGTCCTGGGTGTCGCCCTGACCGCCGTCGCCGCCGCGACCGCCACCGCCGACGAGGGTCCCCGGCACCACTACGACAAGGACGACGCCGTGTGCAGCCCGTACGCCGGGTTCATCGACACGGTCTCCAGCGACATCGCCTGGAAGGGTGCGCACTGCCACGGCTTCGGACACTGACGCGGCGGACAAGGCGGGGCCCCTTCCCTCTCCGGGAACGGGGCCCCGCCCGTTTTCGTGCCGACGACGCCCGCGCTCCTGCCGGCGACGCTCACGCCGACAGCCGGAACTCCTCGCCCAGCGCCCGGAAGACGGCCGTGTTCAGCGCGAAGGCGCGCTTGCACTCGCTCACGATCCGCTGCTTCTCCAGATCGTCCGCGCGCACGCCGTCCAGCAGCTCCCGGTAGCCCCGCTTGAACGCCGCCGGGTTGCCGATCCCCTCGAAGACGTAGAAGCGGACGCCGTCGCCCTTGCGCGCGAAGCCCCAGGTGCGCTCCGCCTTGTCGCGGATGATCTGCCCGCCGGAGAGGTCGCCCAGGTAGCGGGTGTAGTGGTGGGCGATGTACCCGGCCGGCCACCGCTCGGCGCACTCCCGTACCCGGGCCGCGTACGCCTCGGTCGCCGGCAGGGCCGACAGCCCGCCCCGCCAGCCGGCGCCCCGCAGATGCGCGAGGTCCCGCTCCAGGGCGGCGAGCCGGAACAGCTCGGGCTGGATGAACGGCCCGGTCACCGGGTCCGAGGCCAGTCGCTCGGCGCCGGTCTCCAGCGCCTCGTACACGAACCAGAGTTGTTCGGTGTACCGGGCGTACGCGTCGACCCCGAGCCTGCCGCCGAGGAGGTCGCTCATGAACGTCGAGGTCTCGGCCTCCACATGCTGCGCGTGGGAGGCGGTGCGGATGACGGTCGAGAAGGAGTCCATGCGGCATATCCTCTAAGGTAAGGCTTGCCTAAGTCAATGCGCTTGCCGACGTGTTGTCGGTAAAAGCGTACAAGAAAAGACCCGCCCCGGCCGGGGACGGGTCCACGCGGCGGATCAGGCGATCACGGCAGGGTGAGGATCTCCGTGCCGGTGTCCGTCACTGCCAGCGTGTGCTCGAACTGGGCGGTCCGCCTGCGGTCCTTGGTGACCACGGTCCAGCCGTCGTCCCACATGTCGTAGTCGTGCGTGCCGAGCGTCAGCATCGGCTCGATCGTGAACGTCATCCCGGGCTGGATGACGGTCGTCGCGTGCGGGCTGTCGTAGTGCGGGATGATCAGCCCGGAGTGGAACGACGAGTTGATCCCGTGCCCGGTGAAGTCCCGCACCACCCCGTACCCGAACCGCTTCGCGTACGACTCGATGACCCGCCCGATGATGTTGATCTGCCGGCCGGGCCGGACCGCCTTGATCGCCCGCTCCAGCGACTCCCGGGTCCGCTCCACCAGCAGCCGCGACTCCTCGTCGACGTCCCCGACCAGGTATGTGGCGTTGTTGTCGCCGTGCACCCCGCCGATGTACGCGGTCACGTCCAGGTTGACGATGTCGCCGTCGCGCAGGACCGTCGAGTCCGGGATGCCGTGGCAGATGACCTCGTTGACGCTGGTGCACAGGGACTTGGGGAAGCCGCGGTAGCCGAGCGTCGACGGGTAGGCGCCGTGGTCGCACATGTACTCGTGCGCGACCTTGTCCAGCTCGTCGGTGGTGACCCCGGGCGAGATCAGCTTCGCGGCCTCCGCCATCGCCTGCGCGGCGATCCGGCCGGCCCGGCGCATCGCCTCGATCGTCTCGGGCGTCTGCACCTCCGGGCCGGTGTAGGGGGTCGGCGCGGGCTTGCCGACATACTCGGGGCGACGGATGTTTCCGGGCACGGAACGGATGGGGGAGAGCTCCCCTGGAACGAGCAGCGACTGGCCAGACATGCCGGTGAGTCTAACGAGCGGCCATGGGGGAACATGTCGATGGCGAGAGGAGCCGTCATGCCCCTGTTCAAGAAGCGGACCGTCGGCAAACCGGGCGAGTGGTACTACTGCCTGGAGCACAAGAAGGTCGAGGAGGGCCCGGAGTGCCCGGGCAAGGACCGCTTCGGCCCCTACGCGACCCGCGCCGAGGCCGAGCACGCGATGGAGACCGCTCGCGAACGCAACCTCCAGTGGGAGAACGACCCCAAGTGGCACGACGCCCCGACGGGCGACGCGCCCGCGGACGACGACTGATCACCCGGCCACTCACACGTCCATGACGGGCGCGGTGGGCGCGGCCGCGCGGTGGGCGCGCTGTCGCGCCGCGTGCTCGTTCGTGCGGGCGTCGTACGTCATCAGCGTCGGCAGACAGAGCGCCAGCAGTCCCACCGCGCCCACGCACAGCACCCCGCCCGACCAGACGGACGTCCGCACCCCCAGCCAGGCCGCGAGGCCGCCGCTGCGCACCTGGCCGACCGTCGGACCCACGGAGTAGGACAGCAACTCGATCCCGGCGAGCCGCCCGCGCAGCTCGTCCGGGATCGTCTGGTTCCACATCACCCCGCGGAAGATGCCGCTGACCATGTCGAACGCGCCCGCGACCATGAGGCAGAGCAGCACCAGCCAGACGTTCCCGGCGAGCCCGGCGGCGGCGATCGCCCCGCCCCACAGCGCGGCCGACAGCACCACCATCCGCCCGTGCCGGTGCACCCGCGAGGTCCAACCGCTGGTGAGACTCACGAGCAGCGCCCCCGCCGGCAGCGACGCGTACATCAGGCCCAGCGACCACTCGGCGTCCAGCTCGTCCGCGAGGAACGGCAGCACGGCGAGCGGCATGGCGAGGAACATCGCCGCGAGGTCGACGGCGTACGTGCCCAGGAGATCCTTGCGGCTCCAGGCGTACCGGGCGCCCTCGGCGATGGCCTTGAGCGAGGGCTTCGCCACCACGGGGGTCCCCCCGCTCGAGCGAAGCCGAGAGTGGGGGAGCGCGGCGGGGGAGGCGGCGATGCGCACGACGAGCGCGACCGACACGACGAACGTGAGGACGTCGGCGGCGTAGGCCCAGCCCAGGCCCGCATACGCGACGACGACACCGGCGAGGGCAGGCCCCGCGACCCCGCCCACGGTCCACCGCAGCGAGTTCAGCGAGGTCGCCGCCGCCATGTGCTCATGGGCGACGATCCGCGGCCACAGCGAGTCGAGTGCGGGCCGCTGGACGGAGACGAGGGCCGAGGACAGCGCGGCGACGAGGTACAGCGGCCAGACGGCGGGGCCCGGCAGCAGCGCGTTGACCAGCAGCACCGCGCTGAGCAGGCCCTGCCCGGCCTCCGTCCACAGGATGAGCTTCCGTTTGTCCCACGCGTCCGCGAGAGCCCCGCCGTACAGCCCGAACACCACGAGCGGGATCAGCTCCACGGCCCCGATCGCACCCACCGCCGCGGCCGAACCGGTCAGCTCCTTCACCTGCACGGGCAGCGCGACGAAGGTCAGAAAGCTCCCGAAGTTCGACACGGTCCCCGAAACCCAGAGCCGCCGGAAGTCCCGCGACGCCCGCCAGGGCGCGAGATCGGGCAACAGCGCCCGCAGCCCGGAGGAAGCGGGAGACGAGAGGGCGGGGGCATCGTCGTCGGTCACGGGGGTCCATGCTTGGCGAGCCCGATGCCCACGGCAACCGCTTTTCGGGACGGTCACCACGGGGGCGGGGGCGGGGCCGTCAGCCGGTCGGTCAGGCGGGAGAGGCGGTCGGTGAAGCGGCGGCGGCCGCGTGGCGGCGGGAGGATCTCGCCGGCCGCCGCGCTCACCAGGTGCTGCACGGTGTCGAGGTCCAGCTCGGAGCCGTCCGGCACGGGGAGCGTCTCGTGGGCCAGGGACGTCAGGTCCGGGTCCGCCTCGCCGGGCCCCAGGGCCAGGATCGTCACCCCGGCGCGGCGGGCGTCCGACACACGGTCGAGGAGCGGCGCGTCCCCCGACGGCGACGCCACCAGCAGCGTCTCGCCCCGGCGCGCCGCCTCGATCCGGCCCAGGCCGACCGCGAGATGCGCCGGATCGGACGGACGCGCGTCGTGCCGTACGAGCGTCGGCGCCAGCTCCGGCGTGCCCGACCACGCCGCCTCGTCCACCAGATGGGCCGCGAGATGCCAGGGCTCGTAGCGGGCCGTGCCCACCAGCAGCAGCCCGCCCCCGTGCGACACGACCGACCCCCGCAGCACCCCGGCGAACCTCCGCGTGGCCGACAGCCACTCGGTCCCGGCGAGCACCTCACGCAGCAACGCGACCCGTACGGCGTCCATGCGGCCGGATACTGCACCAACCCGCCGCTCCCGGCCGGGGGTTCGCCCGTCATTCACCCGACATGACGAAGGGCCGCTGCGCACGCCCGCGTAAAGTCGGCCCATGACCTCTACCGACAGTGCACAGAACGTCCCTGAGAGCGCCCCGGCCAAGGCCCCCGCCAAGGATCCGTGGGACCTCCCCGACGTCTCCGGCCTGGTCGTCGGCGTACTCGGCGGCACCGGCCCGCAGGGCAAGGGCCTCGCCTACCGGCTCGCCAAGGCCGGCCAGAAGGTGATCATCGGCTCGCGTGCAGCGGACCGCGCCCAGGCCGCCGCCGACGAGCTCGGGTACGGCGTCGAGGGCGCCGACAACGCCGAGACCGCGCGCCGCAGCGACCTCGTGATCGTCGCCGTGCCGTGGGACGGCCACGGCAAGACGCTGGAGTCGCTGCGCGAGGAGCTGGCCGGCAAGCTCGTCGTCGACTGCGTCAACCCGCTCGGCTTCGACAAGCAGGGCGCCTACGCGCTGAAGCCGGAGGAGGGCAGCGCCGCCGAGCAGGCCGCCGCCCTGCTCCCGGACTCCCGGGTCGCCGCCGCCTTCCACCACCTCTCGGCGGTCCTCCTCCAGGACCCGGCGATCGACGAGATCGACACCGATGTGATGGTGCTGGGCGAGGCGCGGGCCGACGTCGAGATCGTGCAGGCGCTGGCCGGCCGGATCCCCGGCATGCGCGGCGTGTTCGCCGGGCGGCTGCGCAATGCGCACCAGGTGGAGTCGCTGGTCGCCAACCTGATCTCGGTCAACCGCCGCTACAAGGCCCACGCGGGCCTGCGCGTCACCGACGTATGAGCGCATGGGGGACACTGGACGGAGCCAGCCCAGCAGTGTCCCCCGACAGGAGAACCGGACCGATGCCCCGCCTCGCCCTCTACACCCTCGTCGTCTGCGTGCTCGCCACGGCCGCGGCGGTCGTCTCCTTCGCCCGGGGCAGCTTCCTGGGAGTCGTCTGGGTGCTGCTCGCGGGCCTGTCGTCCAACATGACCTGGTACTACGTGCGGCGCGAGAAGCTCCGCAAGGCGGCCGCCGCGGCCGCCGCAGGCCCCGCGGGCGCCGACGTCACGGGCTGACCGCGCAGTACTCGTCGGCGCCCTCCCAGAAGCGGTACAGCGACTGCCCGCAGTACGTCTCCAGGTCGTTGATCCCGAGGCCGCGCAGCACCGCGTCGACCGCGTCGAAGAACACGGCGTTCACCGACGGCACCCACAGCAGCGCGAACACGAACAGCAGCCCGAACGGCGCGAACGGCTCCACCTGCCGCTTGACGTTGTACGACAGCCAGGGCTCGATGACCCCGTAGCCGTCGAGACCCGGCACCGGCAGGAAGTTCAGGATCGCCGCCGAGACCTGGAGCAGGGCGAGGAACGCGAGCGCGAACCGGAAGTCGGCCGGCACGCCGTCCAGCGCGTCCAGCCAGAACGGCGCCGTGCACACCACCGCGAACAGCACGTTCGTCAGCGGACCGGCCGCCGAGATCAGACTGTGCCGCCACCGCCCCCGGATCCGGTCGCGCTCGATGAAGACGGCGCCGCCCGGCAGACCGATCCCGCCCATGATCACGAACAGCACCGGCAGAATGATGCTGAGCAGGGCGTGCGTGTAGGCGAGAGGATTAAGGCTCAAGTAGCCCTTGGCTCCAACGCTGATGTCCCCTGAGTGCAGCGCGGTACGGGCGTGTGCGTACTCATGGAGACACAGAGACACGACCCAGGCCGAGGTGACGAAGAGGAAGACCGCGAGTCCTGGCGATGCGGCGAAGTCCGTCCATACCGCCCACCCAGTGACTGCCGTCACAGCAGTGATTCCTAGGAAGACAGGGCTTATTCGCTGTTCGCTCTTGCGGGAGGCGGTGGTCATGGGCGGGGGCTCCTGGTGCGTGGCAACCGGCCTGAGGGATCCTCGGCCGTGACGGTGATTGCGGGAAAAGGACTCGCCCGTGAGCTTCCCAGAGTGTGACAGGTGTCGGGGCCCCGGGGTCCAGTAAGGGCTCGTACTACTTCAAGAACTTCGCAAGACGACCCGAGAAGTCTTCGGGGATCTCCAGAACATGGCCCCCGCGTTCTTGTGGGTGGCATCGGACCGTGATGCCGGCGCGCGCCAGATCATCCCCGATTTCGGTGATTCCCATGGTCTGCCACCGCTCGGCGAAGGTGATACCGAGAGGCTCGAACCGCCAGTGATCCTCGTCGCTCTCATGCGACGGATCCGACTCGTCACGGGCTTGGGTGCGCTGCACGTACGTACGGCGGGTGACAAGTGCATTTCCGACGGATCGGATCAGCATCTGCAGGATGGGCGTGACGATCTCGGCGTCGGGCAGGAACACGTAGCCGGGACACGCCGGTGAGGCGACTCGGGACAGGCAGCGGACCTTCTCGGTCACCCGGTACGTCCCGTCCTTGCGCCGCTTCCTGGAGGTGTGGAGCTGAAGATTCTTGCCGCAACCTCCGCACTTGATCACGTTGAGGAGTGGGGTCCTGGGCGTTGCGGAGCGTTGGGTGACCGGGGCGGCTGAGCGCGTCAGGGCATCCTGAACGCGATCGAAGACTTCTTGGTCCAGTACCGCTTCGGCTACGCGGACGGGATGGCCTTCCTGGTCGTGTACCAGGATTCGCCTCTTGTATTTTTTGCCGGGGACATCCTCGTTACGTGCTTTCCAGCCCAGCAGGGTTGGGGATGTGAGGATCCCTTTGAGCGTGCGGGGGTACCAGACAAAGTCCTTGCCGGACTTGTTTCTCTGATACGTGTCCGCGGGTGCAGGCAGCCCGCGGTCTTCGAAGTCTCTGCAGATGGCATTGACCGGCTCACCTTTGATGACGCGCTGAGCAGCTTCTCGGACGACGGCCGCCGTCTCAGGGTTGATCTCCAGGTAGCGGGCGCCGTCCTTCGCATAGGTGCGATAGCCGAAAGGAGGTGAACCGCCGCCCCACCGCGTGGAGGTGAGCAGGTAAGCGCGAGACGATGCAACCCGCTCAGCGACGGCCTGGGCTTCCATCTGGGCAAATGTGGCGATCATGGTGGCTGTCTCCGTTCCCGTCGAACTCGTGAGATCGAACGGCTCGGTGGCGGATACCAGCCCCTTGCCGCCATGACGCTCGGACCACTCGATCATCTCGTGGAGGTCGCCGACGCGGCGGACGAAGCGATCCAGTCGCCAGAAGACGATGACGTCGAACTCAGGTGCACGGGCGTCCAGCCATCGGGACAGTTCTGGACGTTTCCACGGCGGCACTGCGGTGGCGGAGACGGAGAGGTCTTCGGCGACACCGGCGACCTTCCATCGGCGCGCCGCACAGAAGGCCCTGCACTCCGCGAGCTGCCGTTCAGGGCTGGTCGTCGATTCGGTCTGAAGGGTCAGCCGGACCGCGATCAATGCCCTGCGAGTTCGTTCCATGACTTGAGGCTATCCTGCTTGTATCTAAAGAGCTGAGAGTTAGGTAAACCAAGAGGAGGACGCCTTTCCCGCCTGCCCACCTCGCGCCGCACCGAAGAAACCCCATGACCGCGCCCGTTCCCACTGGAGACAATGGACCCCGTGCGCTATCGCATCCTCGGCACCACCCAGGCGATCCGTCCGGACGGCACCCCCGTCGCCGTCGGCGGGGCGCGGCTGCGCGCCCTGCTCACCGTGCTCGCGCTGCGCGCCGGGCGGAGCGTCCCCGCGGGGCTGCTGACCGAGGAGGTGTGGGCCGATGACCCGCCGGCCGACGCGCCGGGCGCGCTCCAGGCGCTCGTCGGGCGGCTGCGCCGGGCCCTCGGAGCGGGCGCGATCGAATCCGCCGAGGGCGGCTACCGGCTGGCCGCCACCCCCGAGGACGTCGACCTGCACCGCTTCGAGCGGCTGACCGGCGACGGCGTCCGCGCCCTCGCCGACGACGACCCCGCCAAGGCCGCCGCCCTCCTCGACGACGCCCTCGCCCTGTGGCAGGGCCCGGCCCTCGCTGACCTGCCCGACCGCGCCACGGAGGCGGCCCGCTGGGCGGCCCGCCGCCTCGACGCGCTGCGCGCCCGGCACACCGCCGCGATCGCCCTGGGCCAGGCCGAGCAGGCGCTGCCCGAACTCACCGCCCTGTGCGACGCGCACCCCCTGGACGAGCCCCTCCAGGCGCTGCGGCTGCGCGCCCTGCGCGACGCGGGCCGCACCGCGCAGGCGCTGGCCGCGTACGACGCCGTCCGCCGACTGCTGGCCGACCGCCTCGGCGCCGACCCCGGCCACGAACTGCGCGCCCTGCACGCGGAGCTGCTCAGCCCGGACGACGACCAGGGAAGCCCGGCGGAGACGCCCTCCGCGCCGCGGGCGCCGCGGGCGCCACTGGCCCCGCACCCCCCGCAGCCCTCGCAGTCCCCGCCCCCCGGCAACCTGCGTGCCCGCCTCACCTCCTTCGTGGGCCGGGAGGACGACATCGCGGCCATCCGCGGCGACCTCGCGAACGCGCGGCTCGTCACGCTGCTCGGGCCCGGCGGCGCGGGCAAGACCCGGCTGTCGCAGGAGGCCGCCGAGACCGTCCGGGACACCGCGCGGGACGGCGTCTGGCTGGCCGAACTCGCGCCCGTCGCCGACCCGGACGCCGTGCCGCAGGCCGTCCTCACCGCCGTCGGAGCCCGCGAGACCGTGCTGTACGGCGCCGGCGCCGAGGAGCTGCGGGCCGCCTCCGAGCGCCACGACGACCCCGTGGAACGCCTGGTCGAGCACTGCGCCCGACGCCGCATGCTGATCGTCCTCGACAACTGCGAGCACGTCGTCGAGGCCGCCGCCCGGCTCGTCGAGGAGTTGCTGGCGCGCTGCCCGCAGGTGACGGTGCTGGCCACCAGCCGGGAGCCGCTCGGCGTGCCCGGGGAGGTGCTGCGCCCGCTGGATCCGCTGCCGGAGCCGGTCGCGCTGCGGCTGCTCGCCGACCGGGGCGCGGCCGCCCGCCCCGGCTTTTGCACCGAGGACGACCCCGAGGCCTGCGCCGAGATCTGCAGCCGCCTGGACGGTCTGCCCCTCGCCATCGAACTGGCCGCCGCCCGGCTGCGGATGCTGACGCCCCGCCAGATAGCCGACCGGCTCGACGACCGCTTCCGCCTCCTCACCAACGGCAGCCGCACCGTCCTGCCCCGCCAGCAGACCCTGCGGGCCGTCGTCGACTGGTCCTGGGACCTCCTCGACGAGGACGAACGCGACGTCCTGTCCCGCCTGTCGGTCTTCGCCCGAGGCTGCGACCTCGCCGCCGTCGAGGCCGTCTGCGGCCCCGACGCCCACGAACCCCCCGCCCCCCACAACCCCACCGACACCCACACCGCCCGGGACGCCCGCAGCGACGAGGACGCCGACCATGGCCGGGACACCGGCAGTTCCCAGGACGGTCGTGGTGGCTGGGACGTCGGCGGTGGCTGGGCTGTCGGCGGTGGCCGGGACGGTGGCAGTTCCCAGGACGTTCGTGGTGGCTGGGACGTCGGTGGCGGCCGGGATGCCAGCGGCGGCTGGGCTGTCGGCGGTGGCCGGGACGGTGGCAGTTCCCAGGACGTTCGTGGCGGCCGGGATGCCGGCGGTGGCCGGGACGCTCGCAGTGGCCGGGACGGCGGTAGTGCCTTCGGGGGCCGCGGCCGTGTCCATGCGCGCAGTCCCCTCGACTCCCTCGCCTCGCTGGTCGACAAGTCGCTCGTCGTCGCCGCGCCCGCCCCCGACGGCGACATGCGCTACCGGCTGCTGGAGACCGTCGCCGAGTACGCGGGCGAGCGGCTCGACGAGTCGGGCGGGCGGGCCGCCGCCGAGCACGCGCATCTCGTCCACTACCGCGAACTCGCCCGCACGACCGAGCCGTTGCTGCGCGGTCCCGGCCAGCGCGCCGCCATCGACCGCTTCCAGCTGGAGTACGAGAACCTGCGCACCGCGCTGCGTCGCGCCGTCGCCGCGCGCGACGAGCAGGAGGCGCTCAGCCTGGCGCTGTCCCTGGTCTGGTACTGGCAGATGCGCGACCTGCGCATCGAGGCCGGCTCCTGGTGCCAGGAGGTCATGGCCCTCGGCCCCGACCCCTTCGCCGAGCCCCCGCGGCGGGCCGTCCCGGTGTGGGAGCCCCTCACCGCCGTCCCGCCGCCGTTCACCGGCGAGGCCCTCATGGAGGCCCGCCGCGGTGTCCACCTGACCCATCTCGCCTGTATGGAAACCGAGTTGGACGCCTGGCAGACGCCGGCCGCGCAAGCCAAGATGCGCCTGATCGCCGAGACGTACGAGCCCGGTCTCCCGCAGACCTGCCGGGTGCCCGGGCTGTACTGGTTCTTCGCCGTGATGATGACCGACCTGGAGCGCATCCGCACGATCGTCGACGCCAACGTCGACACCTGCCGCCGGACGCCCGGCCACGAGTGGGAGCTCGCCTCCTGTCTGCAGATGCGCGCCAACATCCTCGCCAACCGCGCCGACTGGGCGGAGAACGCCTTCCGTGACGCGGACGAGTGCCTGGAGATCTTCCGGCGCCTCGGCGACGACTGGGGCACCGCCGAGGCGTTCTCCGCCCGCGCCGAGGCGCACGAGCGGCTGGGCGCCTACCGCAAGGCCGCCGACGACTACACGGCGGCCATGGAACACGCCGAACGGCTCGGCGCCCGCGCCCAGTCGGCGGTACTCGCCGCCCGGCTGGGCAGCGTGCTGCTGGAGGTCGGCGAGGAGGAGCGGGCCGAGCGCCTGCTGCGCGACGTGATCGACGGGCCGGACCACGCCGGAACCGAGGCCGTCCCCGCCGCCCGTCTCTTCCTGGGCAGCTGGCTCGGCATCAGCGGGCGCCGGGTCGAGGCACGCGAGCAACTTCGTGTGCTGCGCGAGGACTTCACCCGCGGGCGCGGCATCCTCTTCGACGCCTTCATTCTGAGCGCGGAGGCCTGTCTGGACGCGATCGACGACCGCGACACGGAGGCTCTGCCCCGCATCCGCGTCGCCCTGGAGCGCGCCACGGACCCGCTGCCCATCGCCGTCGCACCGCACCTGCGGTCCTTCTACCTCTTCATCGCCGCGACCGCCCTCGGCGGTGTGGACGGCGGCAGCCGGGCCGCCGACGGCGCCCGCTGCCTGGGAGCGGCGGACCATCTGCGGCCGCCGCGTCATGTGGCCCCGCGCATGGAGCGCGAGGTGCGCGACCTGGCCATGGCCAGGATCCGTGCCGCGCTCTCCGAGCGGGACTTCGAGACGGCATACGCCGAGGGCGGCGGCCTCTCCTACGAGGAGGCCGCCGCCCTGGTGTAGAGCGTCATCCGAGCGGGGGTCAGCTCTTGGTGCGGAACTTGTGGATCGCGATCGGCGCCATCACCGCGGTGATCGCCGCCGACCAGCCCAGCGTCACCCACAGATCGTGCGCGACCGGGCCGCCCACCATGAGACCGCGAGCCGCGTCCGCGAGCGTGGACAGCGGGTTGTAGTCGGTGAAGGCCTGGAGCCAGCCCGGCATCGAGTTCGTCGGCGCGAAGATCGACGAGCCGAACTGGAGCGGGAACAGCACCAGGAAGCCCATCGCCTGCACGGACTGCGCGTTCTTCAGGACCACGCCCAGGGTGAGGAACACCCACATGATCGACGAGGCGAACACCGCGGCCAGCCCCACGGCCGCGAACATACCGGGCCAGTCGTTGATCTCGAACCCGACGAGCACGGCGACGATCATCAGCACGGTCGTCGCGAACAGCATCCGCACGAGCTCGACCGAGATCTTCGCGAACAGCACCGAGCCGCGCCCGATCGGCAGGGACCGGAAGCGGTCCATGACGCCGGAGTTGAAGTCCTGGCTGAAGCCGGTGCCGACGCCCTGGGACAGCGACATGCTCATCATCGCGATCATGCCCGGAATCACGTACTGCACATACCCGTCCTGCCCGCCGCCCAGCGCCTGCCCGATCGAGCCGCCGAAGACGTACACGAACAGCAGGGTGAAGACGATCGGCATGAGCAGGGCGTCGAACATCGACTCGGGGTCCTGCCGGATCCACAGCAGGTTGCGACGGACCAGCGCGCCGGTGTGGCGCAGATGGCTGCGCAACGGGATCCGCGCGTCGGTGACCGTAGCGGTGTCGATCGTGGCGGTGTCTGCAGTGGCCGCGCTCATACGGCGACCTCCTCGCGGGTGTCGGTGGGCAGGGCGTCCTCGGCCGTACCGGCGCGATGGCCGGTGAGGGACAGGAACACCTCGTCCAGGCTGGGCAGTTCGGTGGTGAGGGAGGTGAGCGTGATGCCGCGCGCGCTGACCGCGCCGATCACGGCGGTCAGCTGCTCGTCGCTGAGCACCGGCACCAGCACCGAGCCGCGCTCGGCGTCCACGACGGTGGCGGCGAGCCCGGTGATGCCGAGTTCGTCGAGCCAGCCCGCGAGCGGCCGCAGCTGCAACGGGTCGGCGGGGCGTATCCGCAGCGCCCGGCCGCCGACCCGGGACTTCAGCTCGTCGATGCCGCCGTTCGCGATGACCTTGCCCCGGTCGACGACGGTCAGCTCGTGGGCGAGCTGCTCGGCCTCCTCCATGTACTGGGTGGTCAGCAGCACGGTGACCCCCTCCCCGACCATCGTCTTGACCTCGCCCCACACCTCGTTGCGGGTACGGGGGTCCAGGCCGGTGGTCGGCTCGTCCAGGAACAGCACGCGCGGCCGCCCGATCAGCGACGCGGCGAGGTCGAGCCGGCGGCGCATACCGCCGGAGTACGTCGAGGCCGGCCGCTTGGCCGCGTCGGTGAGGGAGAACCGCTCCAGCAGTTCGTCGGCCCGCGCCCGGGCCTCCTTGCGGGGCAGGTCGAGCAGCCGTCCGATCATGTACAGGTTCTCCCACCCGGGGAGCTTCTCGTCGACCGAGGCGTACTGCCCGGTGAGCCCGATCACCCGCCGCAGCTGCCGGGGCTGCCGGAGGACGTCGTAGCCGACGACGGTCGCGTGCCCGCTGTCGGGAGCCAGCAGGGTGGACAGGATCCGTACGAGGGTGGTCTTCCCGGCGCCGTTGGGCCCGAGGACCCCCATCACGGTCCCCTCGCGCACATCCAGGTCGACGCCGTCCAGTGCCTTGGTCTCGCCGTAGTGCTTGACCAACCCCCGAACGGTCACAGCGCTTCCCGCGCCACTGGGGTTCTTGTCGATTCGCGTCATGACCAGAACGCTGACAGCGCCCACCGACAAACGACCGACATCCCGCCTACACGGTGCCTACAACGTGCCGTCCGGTGGTCCCCGGGAACGCGACCGCCCGCCGATGGGGGGAACATCGGCGGGCGGCTCGTGGTGCGGAGATGGCTCAGTGAACGCTGTGCTGGTCCTGCGGGAACGTTCCGCCGACGACGTCCTCCGCGAACGCCTTCGCCGCGTCGCCCATGACCTCACGCAGGTTCGCGTACTGCTTGACGAACTTCGGGACCCGCCCGCCGGTCAGCCCGAGCATGTCGGTCCACACCAGCACCTGCGCGTCCGTCTGCGGACCGGCGCCGATGCCGATCGTCGGGATGTGCAGGACGCGCGTGACCTCGGCCGCCAGTTCCGCCGGAACCAGCTCGAGGACCACCGCGAACGCGCCCGCGTCCTGCACGGCCTTCGCGTCCCGCAGCAGCTGCTGGGCGGCCTCCTCGCCCCGGCCCTGGACCCGGTAGCCCATCGCGTTCACGGACTGCGGGGTGAGGCCGATGTGCGCCATGACCGGGATGCCGGACTCGACGAGGAGCTCGATCTGCCGGTGCGAGCGCTCGCCGCCCTCCAGCTTCACGGCCCCGACCCCGGCCTCCTTGACCAGCCGGGTCGCGCTGCGCAGCGCCTGCACGGGCCCTTCCTGGTACGACCCGAAGGGCAGGTCGCCGACGACCAGGGCACGGCTGGTGCCCCGTACGACGGCCGCCGACAGCAAGGTGATCTCGTCGAGGGTGACGGGCACGGTGCTCTCGTACCCCAGGTGGCAGTTGCCCGCCGAGTCGCCGACGAGCAGCACGGGGATCCCGGCCTCGTCGAAGACGGACGCGGTCGTCGCGTCGTACGCGGTGAGCATGGGCCACTTCTCGCCGCGCTCCTTGGCGAGGGCGAGGTCACGGACGGTGATTCGGCGTGTGCCCTTGCCCCCGTACAGCGCGTTGCTGCCGTCGGCGGACTTCGTAGGGGCAGCCGGAAGCTGCGTCATTGCAACGGCTCCTTGTGTCATCTCGAGGCGCCCTCACGGCGTCCCCGGACCACTCCCCATGGTGGCACTTCGTGTCGGCGAGGGCCAGAGCGCCCCCTGTGGGGAAAGCCTCGTCGGCGGATCCGGGTGGATCCGGGTGGATCCGGGTGGACCGGAGCGGACCTGAGCGGACCTGAGCGGACCGGAGTGGACCGCATGGGTAAAAGCTCAGTAAGAGATTCAGATACGAGACGGTCTCGTATCGAAAAGGCTCTACCCTCGACGGCATGACTACTCCTGCCGTCCCCGCCCGTTCCCGGGTGCCGGAAGCCGTCCACCGGCGCCGCTGGGCGATACTCGGCGTGCTGATGCTGAGCCTGCTGATCGTGGTCCTGGACAACTCGATCCTGAACGTCGCGATCAAGACCATCTCCACCCCGGCCCCGGTCGGTCTCGGCGCCACGCAGAGCGAGCTGGAGTGGGCCATCAACGCCTACACGCTCGTCTTCGCGGGCCTGCTGTTCACCGCGGGCCTGCTCGGCGACCGCCTCGGCCGCAAGAAGGTCCTGCTCGGCGGGCTCGCCGTGTTCGGCATCGGCTCCGCGCTGGCCGCCGAGTCCGGCTCGTCCGCGCAGCTCATCGTCTTCCGCGGGGTGATGGCCGTCGGCGCCGCGTTCGTGATGCCGGCCACCCTCGCCGTCCTGATGAACGTCTTCGAGCGGGACGAGCAGCCCAAGGCGATCGGCATCTGGGCCGGCGGAGTGGGTCTCGCCATCGCCATAGGGCCGATCACCGGCGGCCTCCTCCTCGACCACTTCTGGTGGGGCTCGGTCTTCCTGGTCAACGTGCCGATCGTGATCATCGCGTTCGCGCTGATGCTGTGGCTGGTCCCCGACTCCCGCGACCCCGACCCGGGCCGGATCGACCCGGTCGGCGTGGTCCTGTCCGTCGTCGGCCTCGTCCTGCTCGTCTACGGCATCATCAAGGGCGGCGAACTGGCGGACTTCACCGACCCGACGGTCGTGGCGGCCATGGGCTCCGGCCTGGTCGTGCTCGCCGCGTTCGTGGTGTTCGAGAAGCGCAGCGACCATCCGTCGATAGACGTCACCTACTTCAAGAACAAGGTGTTCTCGGCCGCGATGGCCGTCATCACCCTGGTGTTCTTCGCGCTGATGGGCGTGACGTTCTTCTCCGTCTTCTACACCCAGAGCGTGCGCGGCTACTCACCGCTCCAGTCCGGCCTGCTGCTGCTTCCGCTGGCCGCCGCCCAACTGGTCTTCGCGCCGCGCGCCCGGCTGGTCGTCGACCGCTTCGGGGTGCGGGCCACGACCACCGGGGCGATGCTCGTCCTCACCGCGACCCTGGCCGCGTTCGCGACGCTGGACGCGGACACCCCGATCTGGCTCATGGAGATCGTCTTCTTCTGCATGGGCGCCGGCATGGCCCACGTCATGACGCCCACCAGCGTCGTCATCATGCAGGCCCTGCCCCGCGAGAAGGCCGGCTCCGCCTCCGCGCTCAGCAACACCTTCCGCCAGCTCGGCGGCGCGCTCGGCATCGCCGTCCTCGGCTCGGTGCTCTCCACGGCGTACCGCAACGACATCGAGGGCAGCCTCGGCGGCCTGCCGGCCGGACTGCGGGACACGGCCGGCGAGTCCATCGAGGCGACGCTCGGGGTCGCCGCGAAGCTCGGCGACCGGGGCCTCGTCGGACCCGCCAACGACGCGTTCCTGCACGCCATGCACGTCACCGCGCTGTGCGGGGCCGGGGTGTCGCTGCTCGGCGCGGTCGTGGTGGCCCTGTTCCTGCCGCGCAGACCGAAGACGCCCCAGGAGGGCGCCCCGGAGGAGGAGTTGGTGGGAACGGAGTCGTGACCGCCGTCCCGGCCCGCTGACCTAGGCTGGAGAACTTCCCGGTACGACAAGTATGACGGTGCGACGAAGGGACCGATGACCGTGAGCCTGGCCGGCAAGGGGATCGCCGTGGAGCCGCCCGCCCGGGGGCGGCCCCGCAGCGAGGCCGTGGAACGGGCCATCATCGAGGGCACGATGAAGCTCCTGGAGGACGGCGTCCCGCTCGCCGAGATCTCCATCGAGCGCATCGCCCGCACCGCAGGCGTCGGCAAGGCCACCATCTACCGCCGCTGGAGCGGCAAGGAGGAGCTCTTCGTCGACGTCCTGCGCGCCGCCGAACCCGACGACCCCGAGCAACTCCCGGGCACGTCCATGCGCGACGACCTCATCGTGCTGCTGGAATCGGTGCGGCGGCGGGGCCTGGCCAACCGGGACTCGGCGATCCTGCACAACGTCCACGCCCAGATGAAGAGCAGCCCGAAGATCTGGGCGGCGTACCACAACTCGGTCATAGCACCCCGGCGCAGGATGGGCATCGAGGTCCTGCGCCGCGGCCAGCAGAACGGCGAACTCCGCGCCGACCTCGACGTGGAACTGGTGAACGACATAGTCGTCGGCCCCATGCTGGTCCGCGCCGTGCTGCGCCCCGAGGCCGACCTCCCCGAGGACCTCGCGGAACGCATAGTCGACACCCTGCTCGCCGGGCTACGGCCCGTCAGTTCGCCCGTCGCGTAGCCCGAATGTGCTCGTTTCGTCACAGACCGGTCCGGGTGTCGCGGGGTCGCAACCTCTGAGCAGGACCCGTTCGTCCTCGTGCCCGTACGGTCGTCACGGGACGGCGAGAAGACGGCCGATCATCCCCTAGGGTCGTACTCGGGGGACGGACGGTGAGCACGGCAGGCAGTGAGGCGACGGTATGGCGCAGCAGGCGTACATGACGGAGACGGACGGCAACGGAGGCTCGGGACCCGAGCCTCGGGGAGTCCGGCTTCGGCGCCTGATCGGACGCCTCGTCGGCCGGCTGACCACAGGCTGGCGCGGTGATCCGCGCGTCTGGCGGCGCGGCCTGGTCGTCGCCGGCCTCGCGCTGGCGCTCGCCCTGGTGATGCTGGTGCACTCGCGCATCCCCAACCGCTACGGCAACCTCGGCAGCCTCACGGAGACGTTCCTGCCCTGGATCGGCGTCTTCGTCCCGGTGCTGCTGGTGCTCGCGCTGGTGCGCAAGTCGACGACCGCGCTGATCGCCGTCGTCCTGACGGCCGGGGTCTGGCTGAACCTCTTCGGCGGGCTGCTCGGCGACAAGACCGGCAGCGGCGGCGATCTCACGGTCGCCACCCACAACGTCAACGCCGACAATCCCGACCCCGAGGGCACCGCCCGTGACGTGGCCGCGTCCGGCGCGGACGTGGTCGCCCTGGAGGAGCTGACCACCTCGGCGGTGCCGGTGTACGAGAAGGCGCTGGCGGCGACGTACAAGCACCACTCGGTGCAGGGCACCGTCGGGTTGTGGAGCAAGTACCCGCTGAGCGCGGTGGCGGCCGTCGACATCAAGCTGGGCTGGACGCGCGCGATGCGTGCGACCGTGGCGACTCCCGAGGGTCAGGTCGCCGTCTACGTGGCCCATCTCCCCTCGGTGCGGGTGAAGCTGCAGGCCGGGTTCACCGCCTCCCAGCGCGACAAGAGCGCGGACGCGCTGGGCGAGGCGATCTCCCACGAGTCATTGACCCGGGTGATCCTGCTCGGCGACCTCAACGGCACCATGAACGACCGCTCGCTGAACGCCGTGACCTCCCAGATGCGCTCCACGCAGGGCGCGGCGGGCAGCGGCTTCGGCTTCAGCTGGCCCGCGTCGTTCCCGATGGCGCGGATCGACCAGATCATGGTGAAGGGCGTGGAGCCGGTCGCCTCGTGGACCCTGCCGCAGACGACCAGCGACCATCTGCCGGTGGCGGCGAGCGTGAAGGTCACCACGTCTTAACCGGCGGTTCACCGCCGGGGAACGCCGGGGAACAACGCCCGGGGGAGACTTTGTTCCGTACGTGAACATACGCAACGTACGATGAACGCACTTCCGCTCCCCCTCCTCCCCGGAAAGGCAAGTCCCCCATGCCCCTGGCCCTGCTCGCCCTGGCCGTGGGTGCCTTCGGCATCGGCACCACCGAGTTCGTGATGATGGGCCTGCTGCCCGACGTCGCGGACGACCTGCACGTCTCGATCCCGACGGCGGGACACCTGGTCTCGGCGTACGCCCTGGGCGTGGTGATCGGCGCACCGCTGCTGGCCGCAGTGACGGCACGGATGCCGCGCAGGACAGTGCTGATGCTGCTGATGGCCCTGTTCACAGCCGGCAACGCCCTCTCCGCCTTCGCCCCCGGCTACGACTCCCTCCTGGCCGCCCGCTTCCTCAGCGGCCTCCCGCACGGCGCGTTCTTCGGCGTCGGCGCGGTGGTGGCCACGAGCATGGCCGCGCCGGAGCGCAAGGCCCGCTCGGTGTCGCTGATGTTCCTCGGCCTGACCGTCGCCAACATCGCGGGCGTCCCCGCGGCGACCCTGACGGGCCAGAACCTGGGCTGGCGGGCCACCTTCCTCGGCGTGAGCGTGATCGGCCTCGCCGCGATCGCGTCGCTCGCGCTCCTCGTCCCCCGGACCCTGCCGGGGGCGGCGCCCGCCACCGGCCTGCGCGGCGAACTCGCGGCGCTGCGCTCGCTTCCCGTCTGGCTGGCACTGGGGACGACGGTCGCGGGCTTCGGCGCGCTGTTCTCGGCGTACAGCTACATCACCTCGATGCTGACGGACGCGGCGGACTACGCCGACTCCAGCGTGACGCTGCTGCTTGCGTTGTTCGGCGTAGGGGCCACGATCGGCAACCTGCTGGGCGGCCGCCTCGCCGATCACGCGATGCGCCGCACCCTGTTCGGCGGCCTGACATCCCTGGCCGTGGTCCTGGCGCTCTTCCCGCTTCTGATGCGCACCCAGTGGAGCGGGGCCCTGGCGGTCGTCCTCCTCGGCGTCGCGGCCTTCGTCGCGGGCACCCCGCTCAACCTGATGGTCATGGAGAAGGCGTCCACGGCCCCCTCCCTGGCCTCCTCCGCCAACCAGGCCGCCTTCAACCTCGCCAACGCCGGCGGCGCGTGGATCGGCGGCCTGGCCCTGACAGCCGGCTTCGGCGTGACGTCCCCGACGGTCGCGGGGGCGGGACTGGCGGGGCTGGGCCTCGGGGTGGCGGGCGTCGCGTACACGGTCGACCGGCGACGGGCTCCGAAGGGCTTCGGCCGCGAACGGATCGTGGCCACGCATGTGCCGCAGGCGGCGGCGGATGCGGATGCGGATGCGGCGGCGGTGCGGCACTGAGGTGGGCGGGGTCAGCCGGCGACGGGCGCGTCGATGATGTCGCCGTTCTCGTCGAGCGTGTGGGTGTTCCAGTAGAGGTCCCACTTGTCGTCGACGTGCTTGGGCACCTTGCCGTCCGGATACCGCATGGTTCCCGTCGGCGGCTCCTCACTGTTCGTGACACACGAGCTGCCGGTGTCGCCCACCGCCAGGACGGGATATTCGCCGTTCGAGCAGATGGCGTCCTGGAACGAGAGGGAACATCCGGTGAGCGCCGCGACTGCGGCCACGCTCATGACGGCGGCAGCGGCGGCGAGCCGGATCCTGCCGGGCCGGGAGGCGGTGGGTCGGCTGCGGTAGGTGGCCACGATGGTCTCCTGGAGTAGGTCGCTCGATGTCGCTCGATGTGCCCCTACTCTCGCCGCGGACGACCGCCGATCCGTGAGTACGCGTACTCAGCCGCGCTTGCGCGCATGCTCAACTCGCCGTATCCCAGGTGGGCTTCACACGCACCGCTGCCATGCGCCGGTGACCTGAGCGCAACTCGGTGGCGTTCGGCGCGGAGATCAGGAAGGCTCGCGCGCATGGTCTCGGTATTGCAGAACGTCGCGATCGACTGTGCGGATGCCTACGAACTGGCTCGGTTCTGGAGCAGCGTGACAGGCCGTCCGCTGCATCCGGAGGCCAGACCGGGTGACCGGGAGACTCAGGTGCTGTCGGCGGAGGGCCCGGTGCTGTACTTCAACCAGGTGCCCGAGGCCAAGGCGGTCAAGAACCGGATCCATCTGTGTCTGCGCCCTGAGACCTCGCGCGATCAGGAGGTGGACCGGCTGCTGGGCCTCGGCGCCGCCTTCGTCGCCGATCACCGGAATCCCGATGGTTCGGGCTGGGCCGTCCTGGCTGATCCCGAAGGCAACGAATTCTGCGTTCTGCGCAGCGAGTCCGACCGCGCGGCCACCGGCAGCGCCGAGCTTCCGGCGGTTCGCGAGCCGGTCGGGGCGAGCGGGGAGGAAGAGGTCGAGACGGTCTGCCGGGTCTGCGGCTACGACGGCGAGGTGTTCTGGGAGGGCGGCTGGCCGACGGCGGCCGTCTGCCCCTGCTGCGGCAACGAGTCCGACGTCGGCGACGCCGGCGGCGGGGACCGGGGCGGAGCCCCGGGGGACGGGGCCCCTCGGCCCACCGAGTCGGGTGGGTGGGCCGAGAGGCTCGGTCAGACCGACTCGCGCCAGCCGTTGGTGATCGGGAGGCGGCGGTCCTTGCCGAAGCCCTTCGCGGAGATCTTCGTGCCCGGCGGGTACTGGCGGCGCTTGTACTCGGCCGTGTCGACCATGCGCAGGGTCTTGACGACCAGCTCACGGTCGTAGCCCGCCGCGACGATCGCGTCCGCGCCCTGGTCGCGGTCGACGTACAGGTCGAGGATGCCGTCCAGGACGGGGTAGTCCGGGAGCGAGTCCGTGTCGACCTGGCCGGGGCGCAGTTCCGCGCTCGGCGGCTTGGTGATCGAGTTCTCGGGGATCGGCGGGGTCTGGCCCCGGTCGGCCGCGGCGCGGTTGCGCCACTCCGCCAGGCGGAAGATCCAGGTCTTGTAGACGTCCTTGATGGGGCCGTAGGCCCCTACCGAGTCGCCGTAGAGAGTGGAGTAGCCGACCGCCAGTTCCGACTTGTTGCCCGGGGCCAGGACGATGTGGCCCTCCTGGTTGGAGATCGCCATCAGGAGGGTGCCGCGCAGGCGGGACTGGAGGTTTTCCTCCGCCAGGCCCGTCAGGCCGAGTGAGCCCATGTACGCGTCGAACATCGGCTCGATCGGCACCGTGCGGAAGTCCAGGCCGGTGCGGCGCGCCAGCTCCGCCGCGTCGCCCTTCGAGTGGTCCGAGGAGTACTTCGACGGCATGGACACGCCGTACACGTTCTGCGCGCCGATCGCGTCGCACGCGAGCGCCGCGACCAGCGCCGAGTCGATACCGCCGGACAGGCCGATCAGGACCGACGTGAAGCCGTTCTTCGCGACATACGCCCGCAGGCCCACGACCAGCGCCGAGTAGATCTCCTCGGCGTCGTCCAGCCGCTCCGCGTACCCGCCGCTCAGCTCGGGCTCGTAGGCCGGGACGGGCTCCTGCGACAGCACCACGCGGTCGATGCGCAGACCGTCGTCCACGACGCCCGTCGGCGCGTTCGCCGAGGCCGCGGGCAGGTCGAGGTCCAGGACCACGCAGCCCTCGGAGAACTGCGGCGCGCGGGCGATCACCTCGCCGTCCTTGTCCACGACGATCGAGTCGCCGTCGAACACCAGCTCGTCCTGCCCGCCGATCATCGCGAGGTAGGCGGTGGTGCAGCCGGCCTCCTGGGCCCGCTTGCGGACCAGCTCCAGGCGGGTGTCGTCCTTGTCGCGCTCGTAGGGGGAGGCGTTGATGGAGAGCAGCAGCCCGGCCTCGGCGGAGCGCGCCGCGGGCACCCGGCCGCCGTCCTGCCAGAGGTCCTCGCAGATGGCGAGGGCCACGTCGACCCCGTGCACGCGCAGCACCGGCATGGTGTCGCCCGGCACGAAGTAGCGGAACTCGTCGAAGACGCCGTAGTTCGGCAGGTGGTGCTTGGCGAAGGACAGGACCACCTCGCCGCCGTGCAGCACCGCCGCCGCGTTGCGCGGGGAGCCGGCCGGGCGGCCGAACCTGGTCCGGCCGCTCTCGGACCGGTCGAGGTAGCCGACGACCACCGGCAGCTCGCCGAAGCCCTCCTCGGCGAGGCGCGCGGCGAGCGCGGTCAGGGCCGCGCGGGAGGCGTCCACGAAGGACGAGCGCAGGGCGAGGTCCTCGACGGGATACCCGGTCAGCGCCATCTCCGGGAACGCCACGAGATGCGCTCCCTGCTCGGCGGAGTGCCGGGTCCAGCGGAGGATCGTTTCGGTGTTGGCGACGAGGTCGCCGACGCGCGAGTCGATCTGGTTCAGAGCGAGACGAAGTTGAGGCACGGGCCCAGTGTAATCGTCAGAGCGACGCGATGGGGTGGCGTGAGGTGTCGTCCACCTCACGCTCACCCCATCCGTCAGTAACCGCTTCTCAGCGTTTCCTCAGCGCTTGCGGTACGACTCGACGTAACCGTTCGCCGGCGTTCCCACGCCGGTGACGTCGTCGTAACCCTTCACTGCGGACAGCGAGCTGTCCTTGCCGAGGCTGCGGACGGAGGTCAGCAGACCGCCGGTCGCGTCGTAGCCGTTGGTGAAGTCGATGCGGGCGACCGCGAGCCCGGAGCCCGTGGGGTTGTCCGTGACGTCGTGGTAGACCCGCGAGCCGAACTTCGAGAAGTTGGAGTAGATCGACGGGTTGGCGAAACCGATCGCCCCTCCGCCGCGCGCCTCCTGGGCCAGCGCCTGCACCGCCGCGATGACCGGCGCGGCCAGCGAGGTGCCGCCGATGCGGTACTCGCTGTACTGCTGCGAGCCGTCCGGGAAGGTCTGGGTCTGGCCGACCCGGAAGCCGGTGTTCGGGTCCGCGATCGCCGAGATGTCCGGGACGACG
This sequence comes from Streptomyces sp. NPDC050263, assembly GCF_040655955.1. Taxonomy (NCBI): domain Bacteria; kingdom Bacillati; phylum Actinomycetota; class Actinomycetes; order Kitasatosporales; family Streptomycetaceae; genus Streptomyces; species Streptomyces sp. NPDC050263. The sequence continues at coordinate 28,672 of NZ_JBFAKW010000109.1, forward strand.
CGGTTGCCGGCCGCGCTGTTGGCCTTGGCCAGCGCGTTCGGGACGACGCCCTTCTGGTAGAACGGCTCCGCGACCGTCTTGCTGGTGCCGCCGCCCGCGCCGGAGGTGAACGCGCCCGGGAAGGCCGTCCAGCTCTTGCCGTCGGCCGAAAGAGACGCCTTGTCGGTGCCCCAGCCGGTCTCCCACAGGTACTTGTCGCCCTTGCCGACCGCCAGCGAGGTGCCGCCGACCGCCGTCACCCACGCCGAGTTGGCCGGCGTGTCGACCTGCTTGACGCCGGTGTTCGCGACCTCGTCGCCGTTGTCGCCGGAGGAGAAGTAGAAACCGATCCCCTCGACCGCGCCGAACTGGAAGACCTGGTCGTAGGCGGCCGCGAGATCCGGCGTCTGGTTGGCCTCGATGTCGCCCCAGGAGTTGGAGACGATGTCGGCCAGATGGTTGTCGACGACCTTGCTCAGCGAGTCGAGCAGATCGTCGTCGTAGCAGGAGGCGGCGCCCACGTAGGTGACGTTCGCGTCCGGCGCGACCGCGTGCACGGCCTCGACGTCGAGGGTCTCCTCGCCGTACCAGCCGGCCGCCCCGCACTCCTCGGTCTTCGTGTAGTCCGAGGGCAGCACCTGGGTCAGCCGGCCGGTCTTCCAGCGCGCGTCGCCGTGCGCCTTCGCGTAGGTGGCCGCGTCGAAGGCGATCGTCGGCGATGCGTACGCGTCGGTGATGGCGATGCGCACGCCCTTGCCGGTGTACTTCCCGGCCCCGTACGCGGCACGCAGCTGCTTGCCCGTGTAGCCCTGGACCGCGTACGGGATCTTCTTGCCGTAGGCGGACGGGAGGGTGCTCGCCGTGGTCGAGCCGTAGTACGAGGAGAACGGCCCCGCGTTCTTGAACACCGCGTCCGGCGGCGGGAGTTGGTCCTTGGACGCGGCCTTGTGCGGCGCGTTGTCCAGGCCGGTGACGGTCAGCACGGCCCCGTCGAGAGTCGCGGGGGCCGAGGCCGTCTGCGCGGGTGCGCGGTAAGTCTTCGCGCCCTTGGTGTAGTTGTGCAGCTGGGTGCCGAACGCCTTCTCGGCGGCGGCCACGTCACCGCTGACGGAGACATAGTGCGCGGTCGTGCCGGTCACCTTCAGACCGGCCGCCGTCAGCCACGACCTGACCGCCGCGACCTGGGCGGCGGTAGCGCCGAAGCGGGCCTGCGCCTGTCCGGCGGAGAGGTACTTGCCGTAGGCGGCGGAGCTCGGGTCGGAGACCGACTTCGCGTACTGCGCGAGGCCGGCGGCGTCCCGTCCTGCGAGGTAGACCCGGGCGGTGACCTGGGCGTTGTCCGAGGTCGAGCCCTTGTCCGCCTTGGTCGTGGCCCACGCGGGCTTGGTCCCGGCCAGCGTGTCACGGGTGGGGCTCTCCGCGGCGTGCGCCGCGGGTATGCCGAGCGCCAGCGCGCCGGCGATCATGGGCAGTGTCGCTGCCATGCTCGCTCCGGCGCGCAGCGCGGCGCGGTTGGATCTCATAGGACCCCCTGTATGTGGCCTGTATGTGTTTCGACGCGAGAAGATCACTCGACGTGCTGGCCACTCTCGCGACGAACCGTTCATGCCAGGGGAATGCGAACACCAAGAAGACCCCAAGTGACCGCTTGCTGGGCTGATTTGACGGATACGTCCATGAAATCGAGGGAAAACCCTATGGGTTGGCCTGGGGCATGGTTATGGCGTGGCCTCCGGCAGGGTTACGGCTTGGCCTGCGGCAGGGTTATGGCTTGGCCCCTCGCGCCTTCAACATGCCTGTCATCAGGTCGATTTCGGACTGCTGCGCCTCGACCATGCCCTGTGCCAGCCGCTTCTCCACGCCCACGGTGCACTTCTGCACACAGCCCTCGGCCATATGGATGCCGCCCTTGTGGTGCGCGGTCATGAGCTGAAGGAAGAACACCTCGGCCGCCTTGCCGTTGAGCGTCCCGAGTTTCTTCAGTTCGGTGTTGGTGGCCATCCCCGGCATGAGCGCGCCGTCCTCGCCGTCGCTCATGCCGCCCATGCCCATCCAGGCCATGGGCCCGTCGGACGACACCTTCGGCAGCGCCCAGAGATCCAGCCACCCGAGCAGCATGCCGCGCTGGTTGGCCTGGGTCTGCGCGATGTCGTAGGCGAGCCGGCGCACCTCCTCGTCGGTCGTGCGGTCCCGCACGATGTACGACATCTCGACGGCCTGCTGGTGGTGCACCGCCATGTCCCGGGCGAACCCGGCGTCGGCGGAGTCGGCGGCGGGGGGTGTGACACCCGCCCCGCCGTCCTCCCCTGCGACGGAATAGGTGATGGCCCCGGCGGCGACCAGCACTCCGGCGACGGCGACCGCCACTCCCGCGTACCTCACCGAACCGACCTCGACCGAACCGACTTCAACCGAACCGACTTCAACCGAACCGACTTCAACCGAACCGACTTCAACCGAACCGACCCCCACCGAACCGACCCCCACCGAACCGACCCCGACCGAACCGACCCAGACCGAACCGACCCCGACCGAACCGACCTCACTGCGGCAGACCGCCCGTGCAGGCCGCGCCCGGCTCGGGCGTCTGCTCGCCCTGCACGAACTTCGCGAAGAACTTGTCGACGTTCGCGTCGCTCGCGCTCGTCACCGTGCGCTGGTGGCCCCACGCGGTGAGCATGATCGGGTCGGCCTGGGCGTCGTCCGGGCTCATGAGCGTGTAGGGCGTCTTCTTCACCTTGGCGGCGAGGGCGTCGACGTCGGCCTTGCTCGCCTTGCTGTTGTACGTCACCCAGACCGCGCCGTGCTCCAGCGAGTGCACGGCGTTCATGTTGTCGATCGCCTTGGTGTAGACGTCGCCGTTGCAGTTCATCCAGACCTGGTTGTGATTGCCGCCGACGGGAGGCTCGGTCGGGTACTTCACGGTCTTGGCGACGTGCGTGCGCCCCAGCGTTCCCTTCCACGTCTTGACCCCGTCCGAGCCGGTGACGAACTTCCCGGAGGACTTGGAGTCGGCGGCGGCGGTGTCGTCGTCGCCGGACTGCGCCTTCACGACGAACACGCCTCCGGCGACGAGCGCGACGACGGCGATGACGCTGCCCCCGATCACGAGAAACCGGTTACGCCGCTCACGGGCCTGCTCAGCCCGCCGCATCTCGTCTATGCGCGCCTTGCGCGTCGCGCTGCTGGTCTGGTCGGCGGAACCCATGAGGCCTGTCCTTCTGGGGAAAGGGGCGGGACGGTGGGGGCAGAAAGGCATACGAGTCCGCTGATCGTAATGGGGGAGGCGGGGGATTTCGTAGGCCGGTCACAGCCAAGGGCTGACCGAGGGGTGGCTCAGGGATAATTTGAAGTACAGATGCGTATTATCTACCCTTCGTCTCATGCGGCTGCTGCGATCCACCGACCTGGCCCTGCGCGTCCTCATGAGACTCGCGGTGGCGGGCGACGCTCCGGACACCACCCCGACGACCCGCGACGTGGCCGCCGCGATGGAGGTCCCCTACACGCACGCGGCCAAGGTCGTTGCCGAGCTCCAGCACATGGGCCTGCTGGAGGCCCGCCGCGGCCGGGGCGGCGGCCTGGCACTCACGGAGCAGGGCCGCAGGGCGTCCGTGGGCGGCATCGTCCGCGCGTTCGAGGGCGACGGCGACGTCGTCGACTGCGAGGGCGCCACCCCCTGCCCCCTGAACTCCGCCTGCCGCCTGCGGGGCGCCCTGCGCCGTGCCCAGGAGGCGTTCTTCGCCTCCCTGGACCCCATCACCCTCACCGACATCGTGGCGGAACCGACGGGACCCCTGCTGCTGGGGATTTCTAGTGCCGCGGCAGGCAACGTTCGCCCCGTCGCGACGCCCGGCACGCACTCTCGCCGCACCGGCCGAAAGCCCGAGTACGTCCAGTACGAGGAC
>NZ_JBFAKW010000110.1:0-32523 GCF_040655955.1 Streptomyces sp. NPDC050263
GAGGGCACCCCCGGTCGGGGGTGCCCTCCACGCGTCACAGGGGTTCGTCGCCTCGTCAGTTGGGCTGCCCGATCGGCCGGACGACGACGGTGTTGACGTCGACGCCCGCAGGCTGCCGGATCGCCCACACGACGGAGTCCGCGATCTGGTCGGCGGTCAGCAACTGCCCGGGCGGCAGGCTGCCGTAGCTGTCCCAGAACGGGGTCTCCACCCGGCCGGGCGCGATCAGCGTCACGCCGACGCCCCACTCGGTGACCTGGCGGCGGGTGTTCTCCGCGAGACCGGTCACCGCCCACTTCGTCGCCCCGTAGATGTTGCCCGGGGTGGGCACGAAGCCGGCCACACTGCCGATCAGCACGATCCGTCCGCGGGTCTCCTTCAGCGCGTCGATCGACGCCCGGATGAGCAGTGCGGGGCCGAGGACGTTCGTCAGCACCATGTCGGTCCAGCCGGACGGGTCGCCCTCGGCGACCGAGTCGTGGGTGGCGGTCCCCGCGTTGGCGACGACCGTATCCAGTCGACCGTATTCCTTGAGCGTACGGTCGACCGCCGACTGTATGCAGTCGTAGTCGGCGGCGTTCCCGGCAACCGTCAGCAGCCCCTCCGGCTCACCGAGTTCCACGGCGAAGGCGCGCAGCCGCTCCTCTCCGCGCCCGGTGACGGTGACCCGGTACCCCGCGTCCAGCAGCTGCCGCGCGACAGCGGCACCGATTCCGCTGCCGCCGCCGGTGATCAATGCGACCGGAGAATCCGGTGCGCCGGAAGAGTTGGTCATGGCGTGCCCCCATAGCGTTGCCAGCGATACCTGCGTTGCCCGTTACCTGCGTCGTCTCACCCGAGGTGAGTGGCGCGGCACGCAGTTCATCACTTGGAGCGTTCTCCAAGTCAAGCCTCGCCAGGCGGCCTTGGCCCCAGGACCGGGACCAAGATCAGGACCAGGACCAGGACCAGGACCAGCACCAGCACCAGCACCAGCACCAGCACCAGCACCAGCACCAGCACCAGCACCGAGTCATGCACGCTGTTGCTAAACCGGTTTCACGGCCGTGTGCACCGTGTGCGCCGCCAGCACGAACATGTCCGCCCTGCGGTGCACGCCCGCCTCGTCCTGCGGGTCGAGCAGCCGGTCCAGCGTGGCGCGGTCGTCGGCGTCCAGGGTGTCGCCGAAGCCGTCCCGCAGCCGGGACAGGGACACGGCGATGTAGTCGCGGGCCCGGTCGGAGGCGGGGGCCGGCAGGTCGAGGAGGAAGCTGCGGGTGCGGGAGTGTTTCAGGCCGGCCGCGCCGAGCAGAGCCGCCCAGTCCTCGGTCTCGGCGACGGATCCGGGCAGTTCGGCCCGCATCCGCGCGAACCACTCCTCCTGTAGCGCGTCGAGCCGCGCCTCCAGGCCGGGCCGTCCGAAGCCGAGGTCGCGTGGCAGGAACCGGGGCGGCAGTCCGCCCTCCATGATCGCCAGCGTTCCGCCGGGCGCGAGCCGCTCCGCGAAGGCCGTCAGGGCGGCACGCTGGTCGCCCAGGTGATGCAGGCTGCGGCCGGCCCACAGCAGATCGGCCGGGTACTCCAACTCGTCGAGCACACCGGGGAGTTCACCGGTCAGGGTGCCGAAGCGGTCGCCGTACCCGAGCCGGTCGGCACGCTGCCGCGCGCGCTCCAGCAACGGCCCGGAACCGTCGACCGCCATGACCCGCGCACCGGAGAACGTCTCGGCGAACAGACAGGAGACGACCCCGGGACCACTGCCGAGGTCCACGATCAGCCCCGGCTCGGTCACCTCCTTGCCGAGCCAGGACAGGGCCCGCTCGTACAGGGGCGTGAACAGTTCGGCCTGCGCTTCCAGGTGCGGGGCCATCTCGGCCCAGTCGATGTCGGTGCCGTGACCGTGCGCATGGCCGTGATTCTGACCGTGCGCACGGCCCTGGTCATGGCCCTGGTCATGGCCCTGCTTCTGTCCGTGGTTCTGTCCGTGGGTGTGCTGGTCGCCGTGCGATTCGTGTGGGTGGTGAGCCATGGTGTTCAGCCTCTCGTCCGGTGTGCTGTCAGCGTGCGCCGACGCACCGCCCGAGGGCCACTCATGTTGCCGGGACAGCAAAAATCAGGATGCGGACAGCAAGCCGATTCGCCGAGGCCGAGGAACGGGAACCGCTCGGCGGCGGAACGAGCGATCCGCCGAGGTCCGGCCCGAAAGAGCCGACCGACCCCGGCGGATCACCGTCACTTCACCTTCACCTCACCGTCGTGCGGATCGGCTGACCGGCCTACAGCGGCGGGTACGCGTTCTGCATCAGCTGCTGGAACTGGGCCGAGAACCAGTGTCCGGACAGCGGGGCGTTCGCGAGCGAGCCGGACATGTTGTTGCCGTTGCGCGGGTTGCCCGTGTACGTGGGGTCGCACATCCGGTCGAAGCCCTTGCCCTCGTCGTTCGCGATGGCGGAGCTGGAACCGTCGGACTCGCCCGGCGGCTTCATCCACACGTACGCGTCGATCCCGGTGGCCGGTGCGGCCTGCGGGCGCTCGCCGAGGCCCGCGCCGGACTGGTTGCACCAGTTGCCGATGTGGATGCGCCGGTCGTAACGGCCGCCGTCGACATAGGTGTCCACGCTGGTCGTCGCACCCGGACCGGCGGGCCGGGCGGTGCCGCCCCAGCCGTTGCGGGAGGTGTCGATCAGCATGCCGATGTTCGACCTGAAGCCGCTCGAGACCAGCTGGTTGCGGAAGGCCTGGGCGTACGACAGCTCGTCGACGTAACGGTTCCAGTCCACCCACTTGGACTCGCGGACCGACTTGCCGGCCACGGAGTCGTTGATGGTGAAGTTGTTCTCCTTCAGGGCGCTGTAGTTCGCCGTGTTGGTGATGAAGCCGTGCACGTCGTCGACGGTCGCGCCCTCGGCGGTGGCGGCCTGGTAGAAGAGCTGGGCGGAGGGGGCGAAGTTGTCGTCCCAGCCGAGCCAGCCGTGGTGACCGGCGTCGATGTAGTTGTAGACGTTGGGGATCGCGCCGAGCTTGTCCAGCGCGTAGCCGACGCCCTTCACGTAGTTGCCGTTGGCCTTCATGGTGTCGCAGGCCGCCGTGGCGGTGGGCCGACTGCCGGTGTTGGTGACGAGGTTCGGCAGCGAGTCGATCTCGATGGTCGTGACGATGCGCAGGCCGGCGTACTTGCTGTCGGCGAGGATCGTCGCGATCGGGTCGACGAACTGCGTCTTGTACTTGTCGATCTCCGTCGGGCCGAGTTCGCCGTTGGAGGCGAGGGCCGCGCAGTCCCGCCCGGGAAGGTCGTAGACGACCAGCTGGACGACTTCCTCGCCGCTGCCCTTCTGGGCGAGGGCCGCGTCCAGGTGGGCGCGCAGACCCATGCCGCCGTTCACGCCGTTGATGGCGGCGATGCGGTCGAGCCAGACACCGGTGGGCTGGTTGGAGATGCGGCTGCCGCCCGTCTCGGCCGCGGCCTTCGCCGACCACTCGGGGTTCACGTACACCTTGGCGCCGGCGTAGGGGTTGTCGACCTTGGTGGACGGAGTGCCGGGGTCGGTCGGGCCCGGGTCGGTGGGTCCGCCGGTGCCGCTGTCGACGTTGCAGGTCACACCGTCGAGCGTGAAGGTGGTCGGGATCGCGTTGGTGCCGCTGTACGAGGCCTGGAACCCGAAGCTGACCGAACCGCCGGTCGCCAGCGTGCCGTTGTAGGTCTCGTTGTTTGCGGTGACCGCCGTACCGGACTGGGTGATCTTCGCGTTCCAGCCGTTGGTGACCGCCTGATTGCCGGCGTACGCCCACTTCACCGACCAACTCGACTTGGCAGCTGAGTTGTTGGTCACGGTGACTGCGGCGGTGAAGCCGGTGCTCCACTGGTTCTGCACCTGGTAGGCGACGGTGCACGGGATGGCGGCGATGCTCGAATCGCCGGGGACGACCGCGAGCGCCGTCCCGGAGGCGCCGGCGACCAGCGCCAACGCGGCGAGTACCGCTGTTCTGCTACGGCTCATGAGTGCGGGTTTCCTTCTTGGTTGAGGGTGCTGTCCGTTCCTTCGTTGGTTCCGTTCGCGGTTTCTGTTCTCTGGTCCAGTTCTCTGGTCCAGTTCTCTGGTCCAGAGAACTGGTCCAGTTCTCTGGCTCTGTTCGGTAGCTCTGTTCGGTAGCTCTGTTCGGTGGCTCTGTTCGGTGGATCCGCGGGTGGCCGGCCGCTCCCGGCCGGTGGGTCCGCCGAGGGGCCTACCGGTACGTCCCGCCGGTGGCGCCTATCCGTCGAGTGCGCGCAGGTGGTCGCGCAGGCCCGTGCCGTATGCCGTGGGCGTCCCGTCGTAGCCCGAGATCAGGGACGGACCGGTGGAACAGTCCCAGGTGTTCCAGGTCCAGCCCAGGTAGGACAGGCCGCGGTCGTCGAACCACTTCATGACCTGGTCGACGAAACCGTGTGAGCAGGTGTTCTCACCGATCTCCCCCGCCACGAGCGGTACTTGGGCCGCGACCGGGGCGAGTGTGGAGTTCCAGCAGCTTTCGTCGGCGCAGCTGTTGAAGTTGTAGACGTGGTACGCGGCGGCGAGATTGCCGGTCGGGTCGGTCGGCTTGTACGTCAGCCACTGGCCGAGGTCGTTCGAGTACGCGAGCCCGCCGGCCAGGATCACGTTCTTGGCGCCGGTGGACCGTATGGAGTCGACGAGATCCTGCATACCGGCGACCTCATACCCGATGCCGGGGCAGGTGCCGCCGTCCCGCCAGCACTGCCACGCCTGGGTGATCGTCGAGGTGGCGCGGTCCGGATAGGGCTCGTTGAAAAGGTCGAACACGACGGTCTGGTCGTTCTTGAAGGTGTTGGCCACCGAGGTCCAGAACGACGGGGTGTACTGCATGTCGGGCATCGGCTTCTGACAGCTGGCGTGCACGTCGGAGCAGCCGGCCGAGTTTCCCGTGTACTGGCCGTAGTTCCAGTGCAGTTCGACGACCGGCGTCATGCCGTGTGCCTTGACGCGGGCCACCAGGTCCTTGACAGCGTTGACGTAATTGGAGCCGCCGTAGGCGGAGTTGATGTTCGAGAGACCCAGCCAGCACTCTTCGTTGAGCGGGATGCGGACGGTGTTGACGTTCCAGTCGGCGATCGCCTGGACGGCGGCGTCGTCGACGGGTCCGTCCCAGATGCCGCGCCCCTGTACGCACATGAACTCGCCGCCCGAGCGGTTCACGCCGAGCAGGCGGCGGGTCTGTCCGTCGGCGTCCACGAGCTTGTTGCCCAAGACGTGCAGCACGGGCGGCTGGTCACCGGTGTCCGGCGGGTCGGTCGACGGCGGCGCGGTCGGAGTGGGGGTGGCTGTGGGGGTGGGGGTGGGGGTGGCCGTGGGGGTCGGTGTAGAGGTGGGGGTGGGGGTCGGTTCCGTGTCGACGTTGCAGGTCGTGCCGTTGAGCTTGAACGTCGTCGGTACGGTGTTCGCCCCCGACTTCGAGGCGATGAAACCCGCGTTGACGCTCGCGCCGGTGCCCAGGGAGCCGTTCCAGCTCTCGTTCACGGCGGTGACGGTCGTGCCGGACTGGGACCACTTGCCGTTCCAGCCCTGGGTGGCCTTCTGACCGTTCGCGAAGTCGAAGGCAAGGCTCCAACTGCTCACGGCCGCCGCGTTGTTGGTGATCCTCACGGCACCCTGGAAGCCGGCGTCCCACTGGCTGGTGACGGAGTACTCCACCGTGCACGCGGGCGTGGCTCCCTGCGCCGCAACGACCGGTAACAGGGCGCCCGCGACGAGGGCGACCGTGCCGGCGACGGCTAAAAAAATTGAACGCGGGGGGTGTCGCATGAGCGACTCCTTGCAGCTCAGGCGCGTCGTGGCGGACGCGTCGACTGATGGAACCGCTCCCACTGGTGTCTCGAAGCTAGCGCCAAGCGCTGGCAAAGAACAGGGGAGTCGCTGACTTTCCCTCAACTTCTGACGTCGAATCTTTTCGACTCTTCAAGCACCTTGACCGCGTTCACCCCCGTCCTCACTATGGGAGCGCTCCCACTGGTTCAAGGCTTGTTGCTCCTCCCCCCCCTTCTCCGAGCCGCAAGGAGGAACCAGCACCATGGATCCCTCACGCAGACGCCGCGGGGCGCGGCGCCTGTGGACCGCCGTCGTGGCGGCCCTCGCGCTTCCCCTCGCCATGCTGAGCTCGAGTTCAACTCCCGCACAGGCAGCCGCACTTCAGTGCAGCGTGGACTACAAGACCAACGACTGGGGCTCCGGGTTCACCGCGGATCTGACCCTCACCAACCGGGGCACCGACCCGATCAGCGGCTGGGCCCTGACGTATTCCTACGCGGGCAACCAGAAGCTGACGAACGGCTGGAACGGCAGCTGGTCGCAGTCCGGTCAGCAGATCACGGTGAACAACGCCACCTACAACGGGACGATCGCGGTCGGCGCGGCGGTCAACACCGGCGCGCAGTTCACCTACAGCGGGACGAACGCCGCGCCCACGAGCTTCGCGATCAACGGCACCGCCTGCGTCGGAGCACATCAGCCGCCGGTCACCGTGCTGACCAGCCCGGCCTCGGGCGCCGTCTACACGCAAGGGGACGCGGTGCCGCTCGCGGCGACCGCCGCGGCCGCCGACAGCGCGACGATCACCAAGATCGAGTTCTACGACGACACGGCCCTGCTGGGCACGGACACGAGCTCGCCGTACTCCCTGTCCGCTCCTGGATTGTCCGTGGGCAGCCACTCCCTGGTCGCCAAGGCCTACGACAGCCTGGGCGCGTCGGCGTCGTCGACACCGGTCGGCATCACGGTCGCCTCGGGACCGGCCGTGGTCGCCTCCGCGAACCAACTGGCCGTGCAGCAGGGCAAGTCGGGCACCTACTCACTGAAGCTGTCGACCCAGCCGTCGGCGAATGTGACCGTCACGACCGCCCGCACCTCCGGTAACACGGGGCTGACGGTGACCGGCGGCGCGAGCCTCACCTTCACACCGTCGAACTGGTCCGCCGCCCAGAACGTGACCATCACCGCCGACGCCTCCGGCACGGGCGCCGCGACCTTCGAGTCGACGGCCACCGGGCATGCGAAAGCCTCGGTCACGGCCACCGAGATCGCGGGCGCAAAGGCGTACGACGCCCGGTTCCTCGAGCTGTACGGCAAGATCACCAACCCGGCAAACGGTTACTTCTCCCCCGAGGGCATCCCCTACCACTCGGTCGAGACGCTGATCGTCGAGGCCCCGGACCAGGGCCACGAGACCACGTCGGAGGCCTACAGCTACCTTCTCTGGCTGCAGGCCATGTACGGGAAGATCACCGGCGACTGGACCAAGTTCAACGGCGCCTGGGACATCATGGAGAAGTTCATGATCCCCACCCACGCCGACCAGCCGACCAACTCCTTCTACAACGCCTCCAAGCCGGCGACGTACGCGCCCGAGCTGGACACTCCGAACGAGTATCCGGCGAGGCTGGACACCGGTGTGTCGGTCGGATCGGATCCGATAGCCGGTGAACTGAAGACTGCATACGGTACGGACGACGTCTACGGTATGCACTGGCTCCAGGACGTCGACAACACCTACGGCTACGGCAACGCGCCGGGCAAGTGCGAGGCAGGTCCGACGGACACCGGGCCTTCGTACATCAACACCTTCCAGCGCGGCGCGCAGGAATCGGTGTGGGAGACGGTGCCGCAGCCGACCTGCGACGCCTTCAAGTACGGCGGCACGAACGGCTATCTGGACCTGTTCACCGGTGACGCCTCCTACGCCAAGCAATGGAAGTTCACCAACGCCCCGGACGCCGACGCGCGGGCCGTGCAGGCCGCGTACTGGGCGGACGTCTGGGCCAAGGCGCAGGGCAAGGGCAGTGACGTTTCCGCGACCGTCGGCAAGGCCGCGAAGATGGGCGACTACCTGCGCTACTCGATGTACGACAAGTACTTCAAGAAGATCGGCAACTGTGTCGGACCGACCGCCTGCGCGGCCGGCACCGGCAAGGACGCCTCGCACTATCTGATGTCCTGGTACTACGCCTGGGGCGGGGCCACGGACACCAGTGCGGGCTGGGCCTGGCGCATCGGCTCCAGTCACACCCACGGCGGCTATCAGAACCCCCTGGCCGCCTACGCCCTCAGCAGTTACGCCGACCTGAAGCCCAAGTCGACGACAGGACAGGCGGATTGGGCAAAGTCGCTCGGCCGTCAGCTGGAGTTCTACCGCTGGCTGCAGTCCAGCGAGGGCGCCATCGCGGGCGGCGCGACCAACAGTTGGGCGGGCCGCTACGCGACTCCCCCGACCGGTACGTCGACCTTCTACGGCATGTACTACGACCAGCAGCCCGTCTACCACGACCCGCCGTCCAACCAGTGGTTCGGCTTCCAGGCGTGGTCGATGGAGCGGGTCGCCGAGTACTACCAGCAGACGGGGAACGCGAGCGCCAAGGCGGTCCTCGACAAGTGGGTCGACTGGGCGCTGTCCAAGACCACGATCAACCCGGACGGCACCTTCCGGATCCCCTCCACCCTCCAGTGGTCGGGTCAGCCCGACACCTGGAACGCGTCAAGTCCCGGCGCTAACACGGGACTTCACGTCACCGTCGCCGACTACACCAACGACGTCGGCGTGGCCGCCGCGTACGCCAAGACCCTGACGTACTACGCCGCCAAGTCCGGTGACACGGAGGCGAAGACGACCGCCAAGGCGCTCCTGGACGGCATGTGGACCAATAACCAGGACGCCCTCGGCATCGCGGTCCCCGAGACCCGCGCCGACTACAACCGCTTCGACGACGGCGTGTACGTCCCGAGCGGCTGGAGCGGCACGATGCCGAACGGCGACACGATCAACTCCTCCTCGACCTTCGCCTCGCTGCGCTCGTTCTACGAGAGCGACCCGGCCTGGTCGAAGATCGAGAGCTATCTCGCGGGCGGAGCCGCGCCCATGTTCACGTACCACCGTTTCTGGGCCCAGGCGGACATCGCCCTGGCCATGGGCTCGTACGCGGAGCTACTCGAATAGCCCCCGCCGGGCACTCCGCGGGTCGGGCGGTTCATGTCTGCGGACCGTGTGTGGCTGGTCGCGCAGTTCCCCGCGCCCCTGAAGGGGCGCGGTACCGTACCGCTCTTTCGCGGAGTCGCCCGAAGCTCCGTGTACGCGGTCCCGTCACCTGACGACGGGGCCCGGCCGGGCGGCCCCCACCCGCACAGGGGGCCGCCCGGCAGTCGCACGTCCCCGTGTCCCGCGCACTCCCCCGCGCTCCCGGCACCGATCTCCCTCCCGCACCGTTTCCTCCCGCACAGATCTCCTCCCACATGGCTTCGCGAGGAAGGACCCCCACCGTGCGAAGAACCCGCATCCTCACGGCCGTACTGGCGCTCGCCGCCGGCCTGATCGCGGGCGGCCCGCCCGCGCTGGCGACGGACAGCCCCGAGGCGACACCGGCCGCAGAGTCGTACGCCTGGAAGAACGTCCGGATCGACGGCGGCGGCTTCGTGCCGGGCATCGTCTTCAACCGCAAGGAGAAGAATCTCGCCTACGCGCGCACCGACATCGGCGGCGCGTACCGCTGGCAGGAGTCGAGCAAGACCTGGACGCCGCTGCTGGACCCGGTCGGCTGGGCGGACTGGGGGCACACCGGCGTGGTGAGCCTGGCCTCCGACTCCGCCGATCCGAACAGGGTGTACGCGGCGGTCGGCACGTACACCAACAGCTGGGACCCGGGGAACGGGGCCGTGCTGCGCTCCGCCGACCGGGGCGCGAGCTGGCAGAAGACGAACCTGCCGTTCAAGCTGGGCGGCAACATGCCCGGCCGGGGCATGGGTGAACGCCTCGCGGTCGACCCGAACAGGAACAGCGTGCTGTATCTGGGCGCGCCGAGCGGCAAGGGGCTGTGGCGGTCGACGGACTCGGGCGTCACCTGGGCACAGGTGACGAACTTCCCCAACGTCGGCAACTACCAGCAGGATCCGACGGACACCAGCGGATACGCCTCCGACAACCAGGGGATCGTCTGGGTCACCTTCGACGAGTCCACGGGGACGTCCGGCAACGCGACGAAGACGATCTACGTCGGGGTGGCGGACAAGGACAACGCGGTGTACCGCTCGGCGGACGCCGGCGCGACCTGGACGCGGGTGGCCGGGCAGCCGACGGGCCAGCTGGCGCACAAGGGTGTACTGGATACCGTCAACGGCTATCTGTATATCGCATACAGCGACAAGGGCGGGCCGTACGACGGCGGCAAGGGCCGGCTGTGGCGGTATGCGACGGCGACCGGGACCTGGACGGACATCAGCCCGGTGGCGGAGGCCGACACGTACTACGGCTTCAGCGGGCTGACGGTGGACCGTCAGAAGCCGGGCACCGTCATGGCCACCGCGTACAGCTCCTGGTGGCCGGACACCCAGATCTTCCGCTCGACGGACAGCGGCGGCGCCTGGACGAAGGCGTGGGACTACACGTCGTATCCCAACCGTGCGAACCGGTACACGATGGACGTCTCCTCGTCGCCCTGGCTGACCTGGGGCGCGAATCCCTCGCCTCCCGAGCAGACGCCCAAACTCGGCTGGATGACCGAGGCATTGGAGATCGACCCGTTCAACTCCAGCCGGATGATGTACGGGACGGGCGCGACGATCTACGGGACGGAGAACCTGGCCGACTGGGACAGCGGCGGCCAGTTCACGATCAAGCCGATGGTGCAGGGGCTCGAGGAGACGGCGGTCCTCGACATCGCCGCTCCCCCGTCCGGCGCCCCGCTGCTCAGCGCGCTGGGGGACATCGGCGGCTTCCGCCACACGGACCTGACGAAGGTGCCGTCGATGATGTTCACCTCGCCGAACTTCACGTCCACGACGAGCCTGGACTACGCCGAGACGAACCCGAACACGGTGGTCCGGGTCGGCAATCTGGACTCCGGGCCGCATGTGGCGTTCTCGACGGACAACGGCGCCAACTGGTGGGCGGGGTCGGACCCTTCGGGCGTCAGCGGCGGTGGGACGGTCGCCGCGGCGGCGGACGGCAGCCGCTTCGTGTGGAGCCCGGCGGGCACCGGCGTGCAGTACACAACCGGTTTCGGAACCTCGTGGCAGGCGTCGAGCGGGATCCCGTCCGGCGCGATCGTGGAGTCGGACCGGGTCGACCCCAAGGTCTTCTACGGCTTCAAGTCGGGCAAGTTCTATGTGAGTTCGGACGGTGGGGCGACCTTCACCGTGTCCGCGGCGACCGGCCTGCCCGCCGGGGACAGCGTGCGTTTCAAGGCGCTGCCGGGCACCAAGGGCGACGTCTGGCTGGCCGGCGGGGCGAGTGACGGGGCGTACGGGCTGTGGCACTCCACCGACTCCGGCGCGACCTTCGCGAAGCTGTCGACCGTCGAGCAGGCAGACACGATCGGCTTCGGGAAGGCGGCGGCGGGCGCCTCGTACCAGACGCTGTACACCAGCGCGAAGGTCGCCGGCGTCCGCGGGATCTTCCGCTCCACGGACAAGGGCGTGACGTGGACCCGCGTCAACGACGATGCCCACCAGTGGGGTTGGACGGGAGGGGCGATCACGGGCGACCCGAGGGTGTACGGGCGCGTCTACGTCTCGACGAACGGCCGGGGCGTCGTCTACGGGGACACCTCCGACACGAGCGGCGGGGGCGGGGGCACGGATCCGACGGACCCTGCGGATCCCACCGACCCCACCGACCCCACCGACCCCACCGACCCCACCGACCCGACTCCGACCGGTGCCTGCGCGGTGACGTACGCGATCACCAACCAGTGGTCCGGCGGCTTCCAGGCGGATGTGAGACTCGCCAACACCGGCACGAGCGCATGGTCCGGCTGGAGCCTCAACTGGGCCTTCCCGAACGGCCAGACCGTCTCCCAGCTCTGGAACGCCGACTACACACAGTCGGGTTCGACGGTGACGGCGAAGAACATCGGCTGGAACGCCGACGTGGCGGCCGGCTCGTCCGTGAGCTTCGGCTTCACGGGCAGTTGGTCGGGCACGAACGCGAAACCGACGGCGTTCAAACTGGGTGATCAGAGCTGCACGGTGAGTTGAACCCGGCCCCGGTCAACCGGATGATTTCGTTCAGCGCCACGACCGAGTTCTCGCTCATACGATCGATCCTGCCTCCACCCAGGGGGCGGGAGAGCTTGGAGGGGAACATGGGAGTGTCCAGACGTGCCCTGTTGGGCTATTCGAGTTCGGCCGCGGCAGGCGCGGTCCTCGCGTCCGCCGGCCCGGCCCAGGCCGAGGCCGAGACCTCGGCCGCGGCCGCGGGGAGCGGCGTCGCCGAGCAGGCCTCCGAGACGGAGACGGACCCGGACTGGGGCTGGAACATCCCGTTCGGTGGGGTCACCCCGCCCGGCCCGGAGGACGGGAGCATCGCCATGACCTTCAAAATCGACTTCATGCACTCGCCCACGGCACAGAAGGTCACCGCGCTGGATGTCGCCAACGCCATCAACGAGCTGATCACCTCTCGCGGTTGGCCCGCCATCCAGTTCTACGGGCACGTGCCCCAGGCCCTGAACTGATCTGCCGCAGACCCGCGTCGAGGCCCCGCCCCGCCGCTCCGGGCGGGGCCTCGGCACGTCCCGTCAGGGCGTGTACACCGTCGGCCTGGGCGCCGTCGCCATCCCGTTGCCGAGGAAGAAGCTCGGGTGCGGCGGTTGATTGTACGCAGTGTTCTGCCAGGCCAGCCCGGTCCGGTACATCGTGTCGTGGAGCAGCGTCGTGATCTTCGTGGTCGTCTCGATCGGGGTCGAGTAGATCCTCAGCGCCGTGTTGTCCGACGTGGGCCAGACGACCTCCTCGCGCCAGTCGCCGAGGATGTCGCCGGACAGGGACGGGGTGGCCTTGGTGCTGTTGTTGGAGTGGACGCCCGAACCGGTCAGCAGACGGGTGTCCGAGGACGTGCCGTACTTGTCGACGTGGGTGCCGTCGAGGAGCTCACGGACGGGGTCGGCGTCCCACCAGGAAAGGAAGTTGACCGAGGACGGTTCGCGGCCCTTCGTCGCGCCCGCCTCGTCGCGGATCGAGGAGTCGGAGGCCGACCAGACCTCGGCTCCGTCGTTGCCCGCCCAGATGTCGCCGGCGACTCCGCGGCCGTTGTCGCAGCAGGCGGCTATGGACCAGTTGACCGCGCCGTTCGCCGGGTTGATGTACAGCTCGGCGGGCTGGGACGTCGACTCCGAGACCTTGAAGTACTCCAGGCCGGCGTGCGAGGGGTCCAGGTCGCCGAGGTGCTGGGCGTCGCCGTGGCCGGTCTTCGTCGTCCACAGACCGTTTCCGTTGTCGTCGACCGCCATCGCGCCGTAGACGATCTCGTCCTTGCCGTCACCGTCGACGTCCCCGACGGAGAGGCTGTGGGAGCCCTGGCCGTCGTAGCCCTTGCCGGTGTTGGTGGAGGAGGAGCTGTCGAAGGTCCAGCGGCGGGTGAAGGAACCGTTGCGCCAGTCCCAGGCCGCGATCACCGTGCGCGTGTAGTAGCCCCGCGCCATGATCAACGACGGTCGTGCGCCGTCCAGGTAAGCGGTTCCCGCGAGGAAGCGGTCGACGCGGTTCCCGTACGAGTCGCCCCAGGACGAGACCGTGCCGCGGGCCGGGACGTAGTCGACGGACTGCATCGCCCTGCCGGTCCGGCCGTTGAACATGGTCAGGTACTCGGGGCCGGACAGCACATAGCCGCTGGAGTTGCGGTAGTCGGCGGAGGAACTGCCGATCACCGTGCCGGCGCCGTCCACCGTGCCGTCGGCGGTCTTGGTCGCGATCTCGGCCTTGCCGTCGCCGTCGTAGTCGTACACCTGGAACTGTGTGTAGTGGGCGCCGGAGCGGATGTTGCGGCCCAGATCGACGCGCCACAGCCGGGTTCCGTCGAGCTTGACGCCGTCGAGGATCGTGTTTCCGGTGTAGCCGGACTGGGAGTTGTCCTTGGCGTTGGTCGGCTGCCACTTCAGGACGATGTCCAGAGCGCCGTCGCCGTCCAGGTCGCCGACGGAGGCGTCGTTGGCCTCGTAGGTGTAGGCGACGCCGTCGGGGGTCGTGCCGCCGGCGGGCGGGGAGATGGGAACGTCCTTGTAACCGGTGCGCAGTTGGACCGCATGAACGGAGTCCGCCTGCTCGACGCCGCCCACGATCGCCCGGATCGTGTAGTCGGCCTGGGCGGGCGCGCCGGAGTGGAAGTAGTTGGTGGAACCGGTGATCGGGGTCGAGTTGACCAACGCACCGGCCCGGTAGACGTTGAAGGAGACGTCGTTCGGGTCGGTGCCGAGCCAGCGCCAGCTGACCAGGTTGCCGCTGTCGGTGTGGACGCTGACGACGCCCCGGTCCAGCTTCTCGACCTGGCGGGCGGTGGCGGCCTCGGCCGTGCCGGCGCCGGTGCCGAGTGCGGTCAGGCCGGCGGCGACGAGGGTCGCCGCCGCCGTCACCGCCGAGAAGAGGGCGGCGTGGCGTCTGCGGTGCTTGTACGGGTGCTGCACGGGACGAACCTCCAGAGAGGACGGGCGGGCTCCGCACTCAGTCGCCGCTGCCCCGCGCCGAGTTGCCGTATCTTTCGGCCAGTTCGACGACCGTGCGGGCCATGCGTTCGCGCAGCTCGGGCGGTTCCAGCACCTCGATGTCCGTGCCCAGGCGCAGGAAATCGCGATGGGCGTGATCGACGGACTCGATCGCAACCGTGGCCAGGGTCCAACCTCGCTCGTCCGGCGGTCCGTTGACCGACTTCGGCAGCCGCACGCCGGGCGCGAGTCGGACGACTGCTTCACCCCGGTGGAGGCGGTCGTGGAAGTCGCGCTGGTACGCCGTCCAGTACGCGGCCAGATCGAAGCCCTCGGGGCGGATGAACTCCTCGTCGGAGAGGGTGAGTTCGAGGATCTGGTCCACGCGGAAGGTTCGCGGGCCCGGACCCGCGACGACGTACCAGCGGCCCGCTTTCAACACCAGGCCGTACGGCTCCAGGCGGCGCTCCACATCGGTGGGTTCGGCCCAGCGGCGGTAGCGGACGTGCAGCACCCGGCTGTTCCACACCGCCTCCGCGACCGCCGCCAGAAACGGCGCCTCCTCCGTCTCCGCGTACCAGCCCGGCGTGTCGAGGTGGAAGCGTCCGCTGATCCGGTCGGCGTGGGCGCGCAGTTCCGGCGGCAGGGCGGCGCGCACCTTCAGCTGGGCGGCGGCGAGGACCGAGCCCAGGCCCAGTTCGGCGGCCGGACCGGGCGCACCGGCGAGGAAGAGGGCCTCGGCTTCAGCCGCGTTCAGCCCGGTCAGGCGGGTGCGGTAGCCGTCGAGCAGGCGATAGCCGCCGGCGTGACCCGCGTCGCCGTACAGCGGGACGCCCGACGCGCTCAGGGCGTCCACGTCCCGGTAGACCGTGCGGACCGAGACCTCCAGCTCCTCGGCGAGCTGGGCGGCGGTCATCCGGCCCCGGGTCTGGAGCAGCAGAAGGATCGAGACGAGTCGGCTGGACTTCACTGACGCAGGGTGTCAGGGAAGCGGGCCTAGCGTCCCGCCATGACCTCGATTTCGACCTCGACCTCGACTGCGACCTCGGCTGTGACCTCGGCTGTGACTTCGGCTGTGACCTCGGCTGTGACTTCGACCTCGGTCTTCGCCGAGAAACTCCTGACCGTGCCGCCGCCCATCGAGGTGGCGGGGCGGTGGATCAAGCGCTACCACGTCACCCGGGACCCTGCGGGCATCGCACCCGAGGTGGCGCGGGCCGCGTACGCGACCCTGCCGCGGCTGCTGCCGGAGCCGGACGGGACCCCGCCGGCCACGTTCGTCGTACTGCACCGGGGCGACGACACGGGCGCCTACCTGAACGCGTACAGCTGGGCGTGGGGCAACGTCCTGCACTTCCGGGGCGCGGCGGCGGGCCAGCCGGTGCTGGGCTGCCCGGACCTCGACCCCACCCACTTCGTCACCCCGGACCGGCCGTGGATCGGCTGTGTCTGGGAGCTGCCGCCGATCCTGCACGAACGGGACGCGTGGGTACGGCACATGCTCGCCCGCGAGGCACCCCGAGTCCCCGATCTTGCGGCCTACTTGGCCGATTCCCTGCCCGAAGGAACCACCGGAGACCGCACATGAGCAGCCCGCACGACTTCGACTTCCTGCACGGCGAGTGGGAGGTCTGCCACCGTCGGCGCACCGACTTCCTCGACCCCGACGGCGAGTGGGAGGAGTTCCCGTCCACGACCCGCTGTTGGCCGTTGTTCGACGGGGCGGCGAACATCGACGAGATCGACATGCCGCACCTCGGGGCGAAGGGACTGACGCTGCGGCTCTTCGACCGGGAGAGCGGCCAGTGGTCGCTGAACTGGTCGTCCAGCGGCAGTGGCAGGCTGTTTCCGCCGGTGATCGGCTGTTTCGGCGGTGGCGGAAACTCCCTCACCGGCTCCGGTGAGGCTCGGCACGACCGTGGTGAGTTCTATGGCGACGACACCCACGACGGCAAGGACGTGCGCGCCCGGTTCATCTGGTCGGGGGTTTCGGAAACGTCCGCCCGCTGGGAGCAGGCCTTCTCGCTGGACGGCGGAGAGACCTGGCTGACCAACTGGGTCATGGACTTCACCCGGCCAGAAACGAACCAGGAACCGGTTTCCGGAACGCCCTCAATGTGAACGCCGGGTCCGGGCGGGGCCGGTCCTGGTCGGGCAGGGCCGCGAGGCGGGCAGCGAAGTCGTCGGCCAGAGGGTGTCCGGGCGGCAGGGTGACGAACCAGCCGCGTCGCAGGTCGGCGATGGCCCGGCGCGGGCTGCGGCCCTGCCCCCGGCCGGGGAAGCGGGCCTGTCCTGCCGGGACCAGGCCGCATCCGACGGCGTACGACTCCACGAGCGCATCGGTGTCGGAGGCCGGCCGGCGCGGACGCGAGGCCAGTACGACATCGATGTCGCTGCCCACGTTGTGCGAGGCGCCCTTGTCCACCGTGGTGACGTACGTCCCGCCGGGGCTCAGCACCCGGGCGCACTCGGCGACGATCCGTCGCGTGTCCACGGGATCCTCGACGAGGTGGAGCAGCCACACGCTGCTGACGACGTCGAACTCCGCGTCCTGAAAGGGGAGTCGGCGGCCGTCGGCGAGGACGACCGCACCGGGCAGCCGGGCGGCGGCGTACCGGGCCATGGCGGGCGCCCGGTCCACGCCCGTCACCCGCAGCCCCGGCCGTCCGGCCGCGAGCCGCCGGGTCACGATGCCCGTGCCGCAGGCGACGTCCAGCAGGCTGCGCGCCTGAACCGGGACGAGGCCGAGGACGCCCTCCGCGGCGGCGGCCGCCCGGGGCTCGCCCCCGCGCGAGATGTCGTAGCGTTCGGCTTCCTTGTCGTAGTCCAGCACGCGCGCTCCCGTTCCGTCGCCGTCGTACCCGTGCCCGTGCCCGCCCCCGTATTCCTGCTCGTCCCCATGACCGTGCCCGTACCGGTACCGCTACCGGTACGGGTCAGTGTGCTCCGTGTGCGGGAGCCACGTCCTCCACGCGACGGGCGAGCTCGAAGTCGAGTCGGGTGACGGCGCCGCCCACGCTGTGGGTGTTCACGGCGAGGGACACCGTGTGGTAGCCGAGGGTGAGCTCGGAGTGGTGGTCGAGCTCCTCCTGGATCCGTGCGACATGCACGACCAGGGCCGTCGCGGCGAAGTGGGAGCCGAGTCGGTACCTGCGGGTGAGGCGGTCGCCGTCCAGGGACCAGCCGGGCAGCTCGGACAGCCGCTCCTCGATCTCCTTCTGCGACAGCGGTTCGACGGTCATGGGCCCGGCTCCCTTCCTGGGCAGCGCATACCTGTCAAGCGTGCCACAGGAGAGCCGCGGCAGCCCTGGTCAGACGGCTTTCCCGAGGTCAGTCAGCCGTGCGTTCCGCGGCCAGGTCGTCCGCGAGCGCGATGATCGTGGCCCGGCCCTCGACCTGCTCCACCCACTCGTGCGGCAGCCCGACGTCGCCGTCCCGGGCGCCGAGGACGTTGCCGCAGATCGAACCCGTGGAGTCGCTGTCGCCGGAGTGGTTCACGGACAGCAGCAGGGCGTCCTCCGCCCGGCGGGTGGCAAGCACCGCGTAGACCCCGATGGCGAGGGCCTCCTCGGCGACCCAGCCGGCGCCCAGCTTCTCCACCTTCTCCGGAGTCGGCTCGCGTTCGGCGGCCAGGTCGAGGGCCTGGTTCAGGGCGGCCGAGGTCTCCTCATGACCGGAGTGGCGGGCCAGCAGCCGCAGAGTGCGCAGGGTCGCACCCTCGACGGACTCCCCCCGCACCAGGTACGCGACGATCGCGGCGAACGCTCCGGCCGCGTAGTAGCCGGTGGGGTGGCCGTGGGTCGTCTGGGCGCAGCGGGCGGCCATCGCGAAGGCCTGATCGGCGGAGCGGTGGGCGAGTCCGAAGGGGGCCGAGCGCATCACCGTCCCGCAGCCCTTGGAGCCGGGGTTGACCGGTCCGGGCGCGCCGCTCAGCTCGGCCCGCGGGTCGGGCACGTACTCCTGGGCGAGCCCGGAGAGACAGGCGTCGCCGGGGGCGCGGCGGGCGTACAGCCAGGGCTCGGCGAGGAGGCCGCCCCGGACCCCGTCGGCCGGTGCCGGCCGGTGCTGGGTCTCCAGCCAGCGTCCGTAGGCCTGGCGCACCAGGGCGGTCTCCGCGCCGCCGATCCCCCTCAGCCGGGCCCGCCGCGCCGCCGTCCGCAGCCCCTCGACGGTGAACAGGGTCATCTGGGTGTCGTCGCTGATCCGGCCGACCACGCCCTCGCCGTCAGGAACGAGGCCGGTCAGGCCGCTGGGGCCGTGGGTCGCGCGGATGCGGTCGAGGGAGGAGAACTCGACGGCGTAGCCGAGGGCGTCACCGAGGGCTCCGCCGAGGAGACAGCCGCGGACCCGGGCGCGGTACACCGCCGCCGACTCCAGGGAGGACTTCCGCCAGTCGTTCATCCGTGCTCGCCTCAACTACGGTCGTACGTATGACCATTGTCCCGACCGATACGGACGCCGCCTCCACCGACCCCGCGGGCCAGGGCGTGGGTCCGCTGCTGCGGGCCTGGCGGGTGCGGCGGCGGATGAGTCAGCTGGAACTGGCGCTGCGCGCCGACTCGTCGGCCCGGCACATCAGTTTCGTCGAGACGGGCCGCTCCCGGCCCAGCGAGGAGATGGTGCTGCGGCTCGCCGAGCACCTCGACGTGCCCGTGCGCGAGCGCAACGCGCTGCTCCTGGCGGCCGGTCACGCCCCCCGTTACCCGCACACCCCGCTGGACGACCCGGCGCTGGACGCGCTGCGCTCGGGCGTGGAGCGGCTGATCCAGGGCTACGAGCCGTATCCGGCGCTGGTGATGGACGCCCGGTACGACGTGGTGGCGGCCAACCGGGGCATCACGATGCTGCTGGACGGCGTCCCGGAGTCGTTGCTCGCGCCCCCGCTCAACGCGATGCGCCTCACCCTCCATCCGCAGGGCCTCGCGCCGCGCATCCGCAACCTGCGGGAGTGGCGCGGCCATCTGCTCGCGCAGATGGAGCGCCAGATCGCTCTGGACCGGTCGGCAGCGCTGCGGGAGTTGTACGAGGAGGTCGCCGGGTATCCGGTCCCCGGGATCCCCGAGAGCCCCCAGATCCCGGGGCTCCCCGGGGCCGCCCCGGCTGTCGAACAGGCCGAGCCCGTGCCGTACTTCGCGCTGCCGATGCGGATCGAGCACGAGGGGCGGACGCTCTCTTTCATCTCGTCCGTCGCCACCTTCAACACCCCGATGGACGTGACCGTCGCCGAGCTGGCCATCGAGACGTTCCTCCCGGCGGACCCCGCCACGGCGAAATATCTTCACGGACTGATGAACTGATGATCCATCAGTGAGAATCCGGGGTAGATTCCGAGATGAATGTTCGACTCCGTTCTCGTGAGATCAAGGCCGGAACGTGTCACACTGGCCCGCGTGCCCGGACGCGTAGGGGAGACGTGGTGTGAGTGAACGACGGCCCGCACCCACGGTGGGCCAGGTAGTACTCGGCAGGCGGCTGCAGGAGTTGCGCGAGGCGGCCGGCCTCGGCCGCGAGGAGGCGGCCCGCGCCCTGCGCGTCGCCGCGGCGACCGTGCGCCGTATGGAGACAGCCGACGTCGCGCTGAAGGTCCCTTATGTACAGGTTCTGTTGGAGACGTACGGCGTCCCCCAGACGGAGGCCGAGGCGTTCGTCTCGCTCACCGAGGAGGCGAACCGGCCCGGCTGGTGGCAGCGTTACCACGACGTGCTGCCGGAGTGGTTCAGCCTGTACGTGAGCCTGGAGGGCGCGGCGCGGCTGATCCGCTCCTACGAGCCGCACTTCGTGCCCGGGCTGCTGCAGACGGAAGGCTACGCACGGGCCGTGCTGGAGGCGGGCACCGTCGGGCGGACGGCCCCGGATTCGCTCGAGCGGCACGTGTCGCTGCGCATGGCCCGGCAACGGCTTCTGGAGGGAGGCGATCCGCCCCACCTGTGGGTGGTGATGGACGAGACGGTGCTGCGCCGCCCGGTGAGCGTCGAACGCGAGGTGATGGCCGAACAGCTCGACCGGCTCGTGGAGTTCGCCGAGCGCGACCGGATCACGCTTCAGGTCTCCGAGTTCGCGGCCGGTCCGCATCCGGGGACGTCCGCGCCGTTCTCGCTGTTCCGTTTCGCCGAGCCGGAGCTGCCCGACATGGTCGTCACCGAGTATCTGACCGGTGCTCTGTATCTCGACGACCGCAAGGAGGTCTCCGCACACCTGGAGGTCCTCGACCACATGACGACCCACGCCGCGTCCGCGCAGCGCACCAAGGAGATCCTGCGGGACGTCCGCGCGAACCTCTGAGTCCGACCTTCCAGGAGCAGCCCCGTCATGACCGGATCCGAGGCAGAGCAGGCCGCCGCCCCCATAGACACCACCAGGCCGCATCCGGCCCGTGTCTACGACTGGTGGCTGGGCGGCAAGGACAACTACCCCGTGGACGAGGAGCTGGCCCGCCGCATCCTCGCGGTGGACGGCACGGTGCTGCGCGGGGCGCGGGCCAACCGCCGGTTCATGCAGCGGGCCGTCCGGGCGGCCGCCGGGGCGGGGCTGCGTCAGTTCCTCGACATCGGCACCGGCATCCCCACCGAGCCCAACCTGCACCAGGTGGCGCAGGGCGTGGCCCCGGCGTCCAAGGTCGTGTAAGGCCCGGGCCAGGCGCAGTTGCGTCGGCCCGGGCCTCGGTGGTTCACGCGGCGGTTCCGGCCGCCAACTGCCGGCGCAGGTAGCCGGCCAGGGCGACGGGCGTGGGATGGTCGTAGACCACCGCGACCGGCAGCGGCAGCCCGGTCGCCCGGTGCAGACCGTTGCACAACTCCAGGGCGGTGAACGAGGAGAGCCCGATCTCCAGGAAGGACCGGGAGGCGTCAAACTGCTCCGAGTCGTCGTGGCCGAGCACCTGGACCACACGCGAACGCACCAGTTCGGCAAGCCGCTCGCCCTGCTCCCGTTCCGGCAACTCCCGGAGTTCGGCGCGCAGTTCGGCTTGGGTCGCTGTCGCGTCGGGGCCGCTCTCCCGCTGCTCGGCCAGGTGCCCCCGGGCCTCGGGCAGATCGCGGTACAGGGCGCCGGTGCTCAGCCGTGTGGCGTGCGCGAGGTAGGGCGCCCAGTCGACGTCCGCGACACCGAGGACGGGCCCCGGCGAGCCGGCGAGCACGTTCGGCAGACAGGCCAGCGCGCGCCCCGGGTCGAACTCCCGCATTCCCGAAGGCACTTCGGCCGCAGTCTCAGCCTCACCCTCCTCCTCGCCCGCGGCCTCCGTCTTCGTCTCCGCGTGTGCATGGGCAGGCGCATCGGGGATCAGCGGTCCGCAGGCCAGCAGGGTGGCGGGCAGTCCCCGTGCATGCCGGTGCCGCACCAGGGTCTCGGCGTACGCGACGTCGACGGCGGCGTGCCACGAGCCCGGGTCGCTGCCGGTGAGCGCCGCGAAGTCGGCGAAGGCGGCGAACCCCGTCAACGGCAGGTCCAGGGTGAGTTCGTGGAGATTGCGCAGCGCGGCTCCGCCACCGGTGTGCACGACCACGCTCAGCGGCGCCTCGGCGTCGACGCCGGCGAGGGCGGTGGCGAGCGCGGTGCGGTCCGAGGGGTCCCCGGTGTCCAGCCGCACCGCGGCTCCGAGGGCTTCGAGTTCGGCGCGCAGGGCACCGCTCGCGGACGTCCCGCCCCCCGCCGTCATGAGCAGGAAGTGGCCGTACCCCGCCCGGGCCAGCGCCAGCGCCGTATGCCGTCCGACGGCGCCGCTCGCCCCGGTGACCAGCACGGTCCCTTCGGCCGGGGGCACGTCCTGCGGCGCGGCGGGCCACGGTACGCGTACCAGACGGCGGACATGACGGCCCGAGGGGCGGACGGCGAACTCGTCCTCCCCGTCGGGCGTCGCGAGGACGCGGGTCAGCTGGGCGACGGTGACGGTGTCCAGGACGGCCGGGAGGTCGATCGTCCCGCCGCCGCTGTCGGGCCCGCGCAGGCCGGGGATGCGGCTCAGCCCCCACAGGTGCCCCTGGGCCGGGTCGAGGGACAGGTCGCCGGGGCCCGTGGACATGGCCGCGCGGGTCAGCGACCACAGCGGGAGGTCCGCGCCGAGGACCGCCAGCGCCTCCACGACCCGGGTCGTCAGGGCGACGCCAGCGGCAGCGCGGGGTGTTCCGGGTGGGCGCCCTTCACGGAGGCGAGCGCGGACAGGACGCCGGCGACGGCGCCGCCCTGCCTGATCCGCTCCAGCGCCTCGCCGATCCGTTCGGCGACCACCGCGGCGTCGTCGGCGGGCGCCACGGACACCCGCGACAGCCGCGCCCCGGCCGCGGTGAGCGCCCGGTGGAGGTCCGAGGGCTGCGCGTCGTCCTCCTGATCCTCCCGGTCCTCCTGCCACGGCTCGACGAGGAGCCAGCCGCCCTCGACGGCGGCCGAGCCGGCGTGGAGACCCGTCCTCGTCTCGGGGAGCCGCCGCCACTCCCAGGCATACGTCCACCCGCGCTGGCGACGCCATCCGGCCAGGGTCGACTGGAGCTCCGCCAGCAACCGCCGCTCCTCGTCGCGGGCTCCGAACATGCGGGCCAGCGACGCGGGATCGCCGTGCAGCACCGCCGACCAGAACTCCCCCTCGTCCGAGAACGCCCAGCCGTCGGCGCCACCGCCGTCCGGGCCCGGCGGACGGCTCTCCGGGACGGCGTCCAGCCAGTACGGGCGGTGTTGGAAGGCGTAGGGCGGAAGCCTGAGGCGCCCTGCCGCCGGGTCCGCGGCGACGGTGTCGGGGAGCAGGCTGCGCCAGTCGACGGTGCGCCCGTGCGTCCAGGCCCCGGCGAGGGCGAGGAGGAGTGTCGCGGGCTCGGGGCGGTCGCGGCGCAGCGTGGGGGCGAGCACGAGCGGCCCGGCGGTCAGGCAGTCGCGGGCCATGGCGGTCAGCACGGCGTCCGGGCCGACCTCGACGAAGAGGCGAACGCCGTTCTCCTCCAGGGTGCGCACCCCGTCGTGGAAGCGTACGGCCTCGCGGACGTGCCGCGCCCAGTAGTCGGCAGACGTCAGTTCGGCGGCGGTCGCCAGCCGGTACGTGTGCGGGCGGATCGATCGGTTCCGGCCTCGTCCGGGTGAGCGAGGTGTTCCGTGCTCCTCCCGCCGTCACAGAATGAACGCGCAGTCGACCCAGGGGAGTTCATGCCGTGCGCGACAACCGGTCCGTGTCGGTGCACCGTTTCACCCCGATGCCCCACCGGAGGTTCCAGCTCGTGTGCTTCCCGCCGGCCGGGCGACGGGTGTCGTACTACGCGGCCATGGGGGAAGCGCTCGCGCCGTCCACCGAGGTCCTGACGGTGCAGTACGCGCCGGCCTCGCCGGGGCCCCCGCCGGGCGAGGCGTGCCCCTCCCCCGCGCTGGCCGACCGCATCACCGAGTGGCGTTGGCGGCCGTGTACCGGGCGACCTGCGGCCGCAGCCGCCCCCTGAGGGCGGCATTGGCCTCCGGGTGCGCCACGAGCACCCGGGACGACACGTGCAGCACGTAGCTGAGCACCGAGTACGGCTGCCCCGACCCCCGTGCCCGGGAACGGTGGTGCATGACCTGCGTCATGTCGACCTCGGTGTCGAGGAAGACGGGCGAGAAGGAACGGATCTCCCGCAGGAAGTGCAACGTGTGGCGGCGCTCCGGTGCGATGGGCGCCACCGCCGCATTCCTGTCGGACCTCTTGCTCACAGTGTCGGCCACGGCCCTCTCCTCATTCCTTGCCGGCAGCGTTCAACCGTCCGGGGAAGGGTCTCCGACGCCTCTTAAGCCGTTCTTTGCTCCCCACGGGGCCGACCGGAGAGCAGCGGACGCCGTTTTGGACCGCGACAAGGGCAGCTTTAGTCACAGCCACCACGCTGGGGTGCAGTGCCGACACCGGATGGAGGGCGATTTTTCATGGCGCAGACCCCCAACGTCATCCTGGAGGGTGGCGGACCTCTCATTCCCAGCGCCGAGAGGATCCGCTTCCTGCCCAACACCGCCGAGACCTTCAAACTCTTCCTCGGCAACCGGCATGAGCACTACGAGCCGACCGACACACGGCAGGCGCACCACGACGGCCGTGAACTCCGTGTCTTCAGACGGGTGCGCCGCACCTACGTGGCCGAGCAGCGCGTGCGGGCCGCCGGTGGCAGACGGCCCGCACCTCGTGCCGGCGCGGCGCGGTCGCTCAGGCGAGCTTGGCCGCCAGCGTGATCGGGACGGCCTTGAGGGCCTGGCTGACGGGGCAGTTGGCCTTGGCGTCCTCGGCCGCGGCGACGAAGCCGTCCTCGTCGAGGCCGGGCACCGTGCCCTCCACCGTCAGGTGGATGCCCGTGATGCCCTCACCCGGCTGGAAGGTGACGTCGGCCGAGGTGGTGAGCCTGGTGGGCGGGGTGCCGGCGCCGGCCAGGCCGTGCGACAGGGCCATCGAGAAGCAGCTGGAGTGGGCGGCGGCGATCAGTTCCTCGGGGCTGGTCTTGCCGTTCGCCTGCTCGGCGCGCGACGGCCACGACACCGGCTGCTCACCGATGCCGGAGGAGTCGAAGGTCACGACACCGTTGCCCTCGAGCAGGTTGCCTTCCCAGACGGTGTGTGCGGAGCGCGTGGTAGCCACGGTTCTTCCTTTCGGATGGGGTTCCCGTCGGACGGGATTCCGTGTCCCCCATCCGATCACACTCCGCCTCACCGCACCCGGAACACCGGCCCCTGTGCCGAGAACGGCAGTCGGCTGCCCTGCGGGATCAGGTAGGCGTGCTCGCGGCGGATCCGCAGGACGTCGCACCAGCCGTCGGTGATGACGAGGAGCGGCGCGCCGGGCGGGAAGTCGTCGGCGCGGTGCAGCAGGTCGATGCCGGGCTGCAGCACCGTGCCGCCGCGGCCGTGCACGCGGACCCGGCCGGCGATCTCGGTGACCGGGAGGTAGCCCGCGTCGTGCGGGGCCGCGTCGCAGAACACGACCCGGGCGGCCGGTACGTCGCGGGCCGCGGCGTAGGAGGCGATGGCGCCGAGCGCCTTGCCGAGGAGGGTGCGGTCCATGGAGCCCGAGGTGTCCAGGACGACGCCGAAGGTGCAGCGGGCGATCTCCTCCGGCGGGAACCAGCGGCCGGCGCGCGGGATGTCGGGGGTGGCGGCCTGCCGGCGCGCGGGACGGGCGTACGTCCGCAGCGGCTCGGGGCGCGGGACGAACTCGTCGAACCAGCGGGCGAGTCGGGCGTCCCAGGGCAGGGGCGGGTGGCTGAGCGCGCGGATCTCCTCGACCAACCCGCCGGGCAGGAAGCCGCGTTCCTGCCGCTGGTGCAGCTCGAGGCCCTGGGCGAGGCCGCGGCGGTAGAAGCCGTCGAGGTCGACGTGGTCGCCGGGCGGCCCGAGCGGGGCGCCGAGGACGTCGCCGAGGCCCTTGCCGCGCAGGGTGGCCAGACGGCGCATCCGGCGCAGGTCGCCGGCGATGCGGTCGTAGACCTCCTCGGCGGACAGGCCCGCCGACTCGGCGTCGTACAGCAGCCCTTCGGGCATCGTGCCGACCTGCATCTCGCGCAGCCAGCCGTTGACGACGTAGTCGCAGGCGACGTTGAAGAGATAGGGGTCGCGGGTGCCGCAGCGGTCGCCGTGGCGCAGGGCGGCGTGCAGCATCTCGTGGGCGAGGACGAAGCGCCACTCCTCGTCGTCGAGGGCGTGCAGCGGATTGACGTAGATCTCGCCCGCCTCCGCGTTCACCGCGGCGATCTGGATGCCGTACGCGCGGGCGAGTTCGGCGTCGGCGACGAGCTTGATGCCGGCCGCGATGCCGCCGAGCAGCGGGTAGGAGGAGACGAACCAGCTCAGCGCCCTCTGCCAGGGGCGCCGGTCGGCCGTCTCGCCGTCGAGGGAGTCGCGGCGGCCGCCGGCCATGTCCATCGCGGCGGACACGGTCCGGGTGAGGGCGGTGGCGAACGCCAGCTGCCAGTCGTGGGGCTTGCCGCTGCCCCGGTCCTCCCAGGTCACCAGCACCTGGTCGGGTTCCTTCCCCGCCGTCCCGCAGTGCTCGTAGACGGGCGGCAGGCCGGTGTGCCGCCAGCGTTCGGCGAGCTGCTCCTCGGCGCCGTCGGGGTAGGCGCTCGGCAGGTCGTCGGGGGCGCGGCCGATGGGAAACGTGAGCAGAAAACGGTTCACGACGGCACAGCGTGCGGCGAGTTCGCAGCGGTCGGGCTGGACGCGTTCGCCCCGGGCGATCGGCAGATGCCCGAAGCCGAGGTGCAGGGCGGCGTGGGCGACCGACCAGGCCCACAGGGCGGGGTCGGCGATACGGTCGGGGTGGGCGTGGACCGTGCCGTTGGAGTGGACGGCGAGCAGTCCGTCCCGGGGCGCCTGCGGGCAGTCCGGTTCGCGGCAGACGCCGAAGTCGACGGCTGCCAGCGCCGGGTTGGCGTGCACCAGCCGCATCCCCTCGGCGAACGCCTCCGCGGCGGCGTCCCGCTTCTTCTTGCCGCGGCCGCCGCGGCTCACCGGCGCGCCTCGACCAGGCGGGGCATGTCCCGGGCCGCCTCGACCAGGAACCAGGCGGGCAGCACGGGGTTGCCGTCGGCGTCTGAGGCGATGACGGTCTGGGCGACCTCGACGGAGATCTCGGCGAGCTGCACGAGCAGCGACTTGGCGCGGTACGCCGTCTGCCGGCCGTTCGCCGACATGTGCTCCTTGACGGCGGGGAGTTCCTTGAGGAGCCGGCCGCGGAACGACTCGGCGAGGTAGTAGAGCAGGTCCCGGTCCTCGACGCGGTGCGGCCAGGGGGCGTCGCCCTTGAGGACGGCCTCGATGCCGTACCGGCTGCGCACGATCTTGACGTAGCCGCAGAAGGCGGTGGCGTGCGCGGGCGTCAGCGTGCCGTGCGCGAGGACCTTCAGGGTGTCCTCGTCGAGGTCCCGTCCGAAGGAGTGCAGGGCGTCGGAGAGCATGTGCCAGGAGCGGGGCGTCGAAAACGGCTCCTCGGTTTTCGGCGGCTTGGACCACAGGTGGTCGGGGCGGTCGACGAGATGGTCGAGGACCCACGGGTGGATGGCGTTGTTCGCCGCCCAGGCCAGCCAGTCCTTCGCGGACGCCTCCAGGTGGACGTGGGTGAGACGGTTGACGAGCGCGGAGGCGATGGGCCGGGCGAGCGCGTTGTCCGTGGACCGGTTGCCGGCGCCGATGACGATCGAGCCCTTCGGCAGCTCGTAGTCACCGATGCGGCGGTCCAGGATCAACGAGTAGAACGCCTTCTGGACATCGGGCGTGGCGGCGTTGAGCTCGTCCAGGAAAAGGCAGTACGGCTCGTCGCGGGCGATGGCCTCCGGCGGGCAGAACACCGATCGGCCGTCGCGGATCTGCGGTACGCCGATCAGGTCCTCGGGCGCGAGCTGGGTGCCCAGCAGGCTGACGCACTCCAGCCCCAGCGACTCGGCGAACTCCCTGACCAGGGAGGACTTTCCGATGCCGGGGGCGCCCCAGAGGAACACCGGCCGCACGGTGGCGAGGCCGAGCAGGAGTTCGGGGATACGGGAGGGCGTGACGGTCACGGCAGCCTGCAAGCAGCGGCTCCTGGGAGGAGTGGGCGGATGTACGGACAGTGTGTGCGTACGCCCCCGTCGGCGCAGCCGAATTTCAGGCGGCGCGCTCCTCCCGTCCCGTCTCCACCGGCACCTGGGGTCCGTTCGACTCGCGCAGCCAGCGGCACAGGACGCGGTGCACGTGCTCCGCGCCGGCGAGCTCCTCGTCGTCCTCGACCGGCGCGGACAGGGCGAGCGGGGACAGCAGGAAGGGTCTGGCCTGGGCGCCGCCGAGCCCGCCGTGCGAGCCGATCTGCTCCTCGAAGGCGAGCACCTCGCCGTCGGCCGGGTCGTGGAAGGAGTTGACCATGATGTCGGCGGTGTGCGGGAAGGAGTGGGTGCGCCGCACGGCGTCGGCCGCGCCCGGCCCGAAGACGGCCAACGGGCCCGGATTCCGGTCGAGTCGGTCGAGCGGGATCTCCGCGCCGTACGCGCCGAGGACGAGCCCGCCGTGCTCCTCGCTGCGGACGAGGAGGAAGCCGATGCCGGGGTGGTTGGCGAGGGTGGTCAGCAGGGCGGGGTGACGGGCGTCGATCTCCTCCTTGCTCATCCGGTGCGGGACGTCCGGGAAGGAGATCAGGCCGAGGTTGCCCGAGGCCAGCACGATCGGCTCCGAGCCGCGGCCGGACGGCCGGTGGCGCTCGCCGCCTTCCTCCACGGGGCGGCGCAGCGCCGCGCGGACGGCCGCGCGGGCCTCGGCGCCGCTGTGGGTTCGCTCGGCCTTGCGCGGCACGGGCAGCCCGCAGCCGGCCCGCACCAGGTCGCCGAGGGTGAGGCCGTAGCGGGCGCGGAACGTCTCGCCGGGGCTCTGGCCGTGGTCGGACAGGACGACGATCCGGTACGGGCGGGGAGCGTGCTCGGCGACCGTCGCGATCAGCCCGAGCGCCCGGTCGAGCCGGCCGAGGACCTGCTCGGTGTCCCGGCCGAGCGGCCCGGAGTGGTGCGCGACCTCGTCGTAGGCCACCAGGTCGGCGTAGACGGCGGTGCGGCCGGCGAGCATGTCGCCCATCACGGCGGCCACCACGACGTCCCGCTCGACGACGGTCGCGAAGGCGCGGACGAACGGGTAGAGGCCGCCGCGTGCCACGCGCGGGTGGTCCCCCCGCAGCCGGGCACGGGTGGACTGGGTGATCTCGCGGACGACCTCGGCGACGAACGACAGGGCGGTGCGCACGGCGTTGGCCGGGTCGGAGAAGTACGCGAAGTAGCCGGACCGGGACCGGGTCTCCCGGCTGCGCCGGCGCGCGGCGATGGACAGCACGAGCGCCTGCTCGTCGGCGCCGCCGCTGAAGAGGTTGCCGCGGCTGGCGCCGTCGGCGGACAGCAGCCCGCCGTCACCGGTGCGTTCGACGGCCCGGCGCTGGAGTTCGGCGGCGCTGGTGGGACGGTTGCAGACCATCACCTCCTGGCTGTCCTTCTCGTACCAGCGGAAGGCGGGCACGTCGTGATTGCTGCCGTGCAGGATCCCCAACTGGCTGGCGCCGGTCTGACTCGACCAGTCGGTCCGCCAGGAGCCGAGCCGATGTGTGGGCCGCACCCGGGAGCCGGACGCCCGGCCCTGCCGCGGGTCGTCACCCCCGCGCTGCGTGCCGCCCGGCCCCGGGGGCGGCACGCCCAGCCACTCGGCGACGGTCGGCATCAGGCCCTTGCCCATGGCTGCGACCAGTACGTCGTGGCCGACGCCGTCGAGTTGGAGGAAGACGGTGCCGGGGGTGGCGGGGCAGGCGGGGACGCCTCTGCGGCGACGGTCGGCGAGGCGGTACAGGCGTCGGCGGTAGGCGTCGTCGTCGCGTACGGCCAGCGCGCCGCCGGTCGCGGAGGCGACGGCGGACATCACGGCGGCGACGATGACGGCGGTCTCGGGCGCCGCCTCGCTCTGCCCGGAGGGGGTCAGCCGCAGCGCGAGCAGCAGCAGCGAGCCGTTGAGGAAGAACACCAGCAGGCCCAGGACCAGCGCGGGCACCAGCAGCAGGAGACGGACGAGCGGCGGCCAGAGCAGGGCCGACAGCACACCGAACACCCCGGCGCCGACCGCGGCCGTCACGGCGATGGTGGTGGCGCTGTCTCCGTCGGCGGACTGCAGCCGGAAGTCCGGCAGGATCCCGGCCAGCACCAGCATCGTGAGCGTGGAGACGCCCCAGACCGCGACGCTCCGCCCCACCTGGCTGGCGGCCCGCCGCCACCGCACCCCACGCACGCCCCGTACACCTCGCGTTCCGCCCCCGACGACCGCGGGGGCCGCCTTCCACCCTGTCACACCGCGCCGACAGCCACCCGGCCTCGCGGCTATCGCCCGTCGTAGCCCGCGGTCGGCATCGACAGTCTGCGGTGCACGTGGGCCTTCATCTGCGCGTCGTAGGCGGGCTCGGCGCTGCCCACCGTCTCCACCCGCACCCCCCGCCGCGCGCACTCCTCGGCGAACTCCTCGACGGACGACAGCGCGCTCTCCAGCACCCTGCGGCTCGGCGCGACGAACAGGTCGACGCCGGGCCGGACCCCGTCCCACAGCACGCAGTGGTCGGCGCGCAGCCCGCGCACCAGCAGCTCCCGGCTGACGACGTAGCCGCGCTCCGTGGCCCACCGCGCACACATCGCGTGCTGGCTGCGGGAGTCCACCAGAAAGGGATCGTCGTCCAGTTCCTCCAGCGGCGTCAGACTCGCGATCGCCGTGACCCGCATGACCCGCACCGGTCCCATGGCGTCCCCCTCACCTCCGGGTTTCGCCGCCGACCCTACTCCTGCCCGTACGCTTCGGGGGAGTCGCGCGAAGGAGGCAAAGGGGTGCCGGTGGAGATCACCTGGTGGGGTCACGCCACCTGCACGGTCCAGGATTCGGACGTACGTGTGCTCACCGACCCCCTGTTCGCCCGCCGCCTCGCCCATCTGCGCCGCCGCCAGGGCGCGCCTCCTCGGGCCGATGCCTGGCGGGCGGACGTGGCGCTCGTCTCCCACCTGCACGCCGACCACCTGCACGTGCCCTCACTGGCGCGCCTCGCGCCGGGCACGCGCCTGCTGGTGCCCCGGGGCGCGCCGCGCGCCGTCCCCGGGCTGCGCAGGCTGAGCCGGCTGCGGCTGACCGAGATGGGGCCGGGGGACGAGACGACCGTGGGCGACCTGCGGATCCGGGCCGTGCCCGCCCGCCACGACGGGCGTCGGCTGCCGGTCGGCCGGCACCGCTCCCCCGCGCTCGGATACGTGGTCGAGGGCGAGGCGCGGACGTACTTCGCCGGGGACACCGGCCTGTTCGAGGACATGGCCGAGGAGGTCGGGCCGGTCGACGTGGCGCTGCTGCCGGTGGGCGGCTGGGGGCCGTATCTCGGCAAGGGCCACCTGGACGCGGGGCGCGCGGTCGAGGCACTGACCCGGATCGCGCCGCGCAGTGCGGTGCCGGTGCACTACGGGACGTACTGGCCGATCGGCATGGACGCCGTGCGCCCCCATGAATTCCATGCCCCCGGTGAGGAGTTCGTGCGACTTGCGGCGGAGCGTGCGCCGGGGGTCGCGGTGCACCGGCTCGGGCACGGGGAGAGCGTGCGCCCGGAGGTCGCGCGGTGAACTGGCAGTTCGCCGCGGCGGTGACGGCCGTGCCCACGGAGTCCACCCAACAGGCCCTCGGCTACCCGTCGTTGTTCCTGCTGGTGCTGATCGGGGCGCTGGTGCCGGTGGTGCCGACGGGTGCGCTGGTGAGTTCGGCGGCGGTGGTCGCCTTCCATCAGACGGCGCCCTTCGCGCTCGCACTGGTGTTCGTGACGGCGTCGCTGGCGGCGTTCTGCGGGGACGCGGCGCTGTACTGGCTGGGGCGGCGCGGAATGCGGTCGAGGAACGGCTCGCGCTGGCTGGAGGCGATCCGTTCGCGGGCTCCGGAGGAGCGGCTGACGCAGGCCCAGGAGAAGCTCGCCGACCACGGGACGACGGTGCTGGTGCTCTCCCGGCTGGTGCCGGCGGGCCGCATCCCGGTGATGCTGGCCTGTCTGATGGCCCGGTGGCCGCTGCGCCGCTTCGTACGGGGCAACTTCCCGGCCTGCCTGGCCTGGGCCCTGGCCTACCAGCTGATCGGCATCCTGGGCGGCTCCCTGTTCCCCGAGCCCTGGGAGGGCGTGGTCGCCGCGATCGCCCTGACGGTGGCCGTCAGCGTGCTCCCGAGCCTGTGGCGCAGGGTCAGGGGAACCCGACCCGCGTAGAACCCGCCCGACGCCGCCTGGCCCGTGCCGGAAAGGCAGGACGTCGGGAGCCCCGCGGCACCGACGGCACGACGAGCCCGGACAGACCTCGGCCCGACCGGCCGACCGGCCCGACCGGCAGAACCCGGCCCTGGGCGGCCGGATCCGCCGCGCCGGAAACGCCGACGCCACGGCCCGCCCCCGGCGCAAGCCACGCGACGAACGCGAGTGGCGCCCCCGACGACG
This sequence comes from Streptomyces sp. NPDC050263, assembly GCF_040655955.1. Classification (NCBI taxonomy): domain Bacteria; kingdom Bacillati; phylum Actinomycetota; class Actinomycetes; order Kitasatosporales; family Streptomycetaceae; genus Streptomyces; species Streptomyces sp. NPDC050263. Next base: position 32,349 of record NZ_JBFAKW010000110.1, read on the forward strand.
ACCCCTGCGGCACCCGGCACCCGGCACCCGGCACCCGGACCCGTTACCGCCGCCCCCGCGCCGCAGCCTCGCCGCGCGGCCGGCTAGGGGGCTTCTGATGGATCTCCGTGGGAGAAGGAGCGGCGTTCGGTGCGTGCTCTCGGTGTGCCGGGCGAGAGTCCTCGTAGCGGAGCTA